>CAMPJQ010000029.1 GCA_946886925.1 uncultured Terrimonas sp. | reverse complement strand
TATTATCCCTGGCACTATCATTCAGAGCTGGAGTTGGCCTTTATCATGAGTGGCAAAGGTGTGAGATATGTAGGTAATTCCATTGAAAATTTTTATGAAGAGGAGCTTGTTTTGCTGGGCTCTAACTTACCACATACATGGAATACCACTGCCGACCAGGAACAGCCGGTAACGGCTATTGTTATTTATTTGAAGGAAGAATTTTTTGACAAATCATGGATGCAGAGCATAGAATTTGAGGCCATCAGAAACTTAGCCGCCTTAATGAACAAGGGCATTAAGGTTGACAACGGCGTAGCTACGGAATTAAAACAAAAATTCTTCGACCTGCTTAATGCATCAGCATTTGATAAGCTGATGATATTGCTGCAGATATTACAGGATCTGGCACACAATTCCGCATTCCGTTTTTTGTGTGAACAGGAATTTACCGGCGATCTTAATGAGACCGACAAAACACGCATCAATACCGTTTACAATTATATCCAGGCGCATTACCAGGAGCCGGTTTCCCTGGCTGATATCGCATCAAGACTAAACATGAGTGAAGAGTACTTTTCGCGGTATTTCAGTAAAACCATGAAAAAGCCTTTCTTCGAATTTTTAAATGAATACAAAATCAACAGAGCCTGCAAACTGCTCATCGAAACCGATAAGCAGATTAGCGAAATATGTTATGCTTCCGGCTTTGAAAGCATCCCTTTCTTTTACAGGCAGTTTAAGAAGTTCAAAGACTGCCAGCCCAAAACTTACCGCATGAACTATCAGAAAATATCTGTATATCAACCGGTATAACCCCTGCCGCGATTTATTATCCCCTGTTGCAGAGGATACCTTCAGTTACAAAATACAATTATTATCCACTACAAAATAAGCTAATGATTTGCCAAATCAGGTAGAAAATAGCTTATGAGATATAATAAGTTTGTTTGATTGCTTACCAAAAGATTTTACACATAAATAAAACAATCTTTTTATTATTCAATTGTTTAATCGCAGGCTCCCTGTGCCCCCAGCACCCATCAAACCGAGCTTCAGAAAAATCGGACTCCATCGCTACGCATATAGTTGTTTTAGATGTTCAATCCAAAATTACTTCGTGGATACAACCACAATCCCGGGCTTATGATATTTTTCTGCGGCAACGGTGGAATTTTATCAAAACATCCGTGCCCTATAGTCCCGGCCGCCACCGAGATAGCAGTAGCCGCAATATTATTTTTACTGCGCATACAAGGTAGGTAATGGAAAAATTTTGCAGGAGTCCGACGCATGGGTGAATGATGTTGGCGAAAATATCCCTAACTGGCTCGAATCGGCACGCCTGTATTATGCTTACAGCGGCGACACACCGTAATGAATATTGTGGAAAAGCTTGCAGCATATGCAATAGACCATGGTATAATGCCCGCTACATTTCGTGCCGAATTTTCCATATACCACTACCAATGCCGGAGATCTGGAATTCAAAGGCTTTGATGCTGCCAAACGTTTTGTATTGCACGCACCACATAATAAAAAGTACCCCCTATTTAAAAATATCATCACTCATATACCCCGCGTTGGTATAAGGTCTTAAATAAACGGTATCCTTATTCATATTGTTCATCCAGAGCTCGTTATCATCTAATTCTTCAGGCGGGTATTGAGATGTATTGCAGCGCATGGCTTCCCTGGCGATTTTATTTTCCGCTTCACTACACCATATACGTATGGGTAAATACTTTTTCTCTACAGATTTATAGCCCCTGTGATAATCCATTGATATCTCTGATTTATACGGAGGTTCATCTTTCCAGTGTTCGGTTGGTATGGCAGTATAAAATAATTTACCAAAATGGGAAGCCTGCCCGGACTGGAAAATTTCGGTAACTACCGCGCCAACCATCCTGTGATCGGGATGACCTGAACCGCCCTCGGCTCCCCATGTAATGACGATATCCGGTTTATAGATAGTAATAACGCTGTCTAATCTTTTTCTTAAAATGGAAAGCGTACTCCGGCTGGTCAATTTTCCATCTCCCAACCCAAGCATAATGGGTGGATTTATGCCCAGTGTTTTGCATGTACATTCTGTTTCCCGCGCCCGCACATGGGCAAGCGAATCCCCTGCCGGTATTTTGGCGTGATCCCGAATGCCCATATCGCCATTGGTAGCGATGGTTAAATATACTTTATGTCCCTGCGATGCAAGTTTTGTAAGCAAGGGACTCACGTCAATCTCATCGTCGGGGTGCGCGAACACCGCCATAATGGTTTTGGGTGATGCACTGTCTCCGGTCACGGATTCCAGAGATGTTTTTTGTTCATTGCTACAGCTAAACAACAAAAGGAATGCTGCATACAGGAAATAATTTCTCATTTGTTTTAGTTATGAATTGACGAATATTTTTTATCACATAGGCACAGTAGGATCATAGGCACTCAAAGTTTGGTTTTTAAGTTATTCTATGTGCACCTATGTTTCTATGCTCCTATGTGCTTACACTTTTTCCACAATATCAAGCCTAATAAGGTAGTGTAAAATTTAAACACCCATCATTTGCCTGGGCTTATAATGCCTTCATAATAACCTCTCGCCTGCTGATAATGCAATCTTACCTTGTCAAGTGTTTCAGGAAAAAATTTCTTCCATTTTCCTTCATCAGCAATATTGGCCAATATATTATCTATCCATCTCACAAAATACAATGCATCTTCTTTGCCCGCCATAATATTTTTGCCATCAATGTATACATATACCGGTGAGGTATGCGTATGATACCCGTTACCGCTTACCCGCGTTGCAGCGAAAGACTGTCGTAATATTTCCAGTTGTATACAAACGGATCATTATTATCGTTAACGTTCTCCCAGTCTTTCGGCGTTTCCAGGATCACACGAAAAATTTTCGCCTGCATGGAGTCAACCAGCAAATCAATAGCAGGCTTTAATTCATCATCTTTCCAACTCCTGGTATTTATATTAACGCCTATGCCGTCAATGGTTTGTAAGCGGCTAAGACCATTTACAGCCATTTTAATGTTTTGCTGGGAATAAGAATGTGTGCTGAAAACAAAACAGGCAATCAGTAAAATAAACTTTGCAGACATACAATATTTTTTTGGGTAATGTATAATCCCGGGTACATTCAAATTGTCGCAAGCCCTGGTGCTGGTACATTAGACCAGGACGATTGCCCCGGCACATGCCGGAAAGGTGAACCAAAATTAAATGTATCAATATCTCAAGTGTTAATCAATTTATACAAAGTAGTAACCTATTTTGTCTTTACTTTAATCACGGGTTCACGGAATGATCAAAATAAGATAGTTAATAACCGAAATAGATTAAAAATCTTTTTTGTATTACCGATAGATTTGACAATATGGAGTCACGGGCATTTTTTTTCATAATGATTGCTGTTGCATTCTCCGGTATGGATTGTAAGCCTGCCAAAAACAGCCATGCTGCTAACTCATCACCTATAGTAGTAAGCAGCAACTTCGATTCAGGCAGCATAGATACATTGTGGGAATCAAAGCCCAATTTCCTCACTGGTTGGCCCAGGCACTGGAAACAAAAGAGCAGCAGTGATAACCAGTATTATTGGTTTTATTTTAAATTGAATAATGTAGCCAACAAAGATATCACCATTACATTAGACAGTTTGGCTGGTATTTACAGGGATGGTCCGCACCTCATTTATACCAAAAGTACCCAGCCCGTTTATTCCTATGACAAAAAAAACTGGGGTAGAATTAATGATGTGCAATATGATTCAAAACTTCATTCCCTTACTTTTCGAAACCTTTTTACACAAGATTCAGTATGGATAGCATACGCGCACCCGTTTTCTTACAGCCAGGGATTGGCGTTGATTGATTCGGTTGCCAAGAACCCATTTTTAGCTATTGAAACTTTAGGCACAACGCATGAGAGCAGAAAAATCAGTTTACTAACGGTTACAGATACCGCCGTACCCGATACTGAAAAGAAAGTAGTGTTTATTACCACACTACAACATGCAGGTGAATATTGCGGGGGGTATGTAGTATCGGGGCTTATTAACTTTCTTCTTTCGGATGATGAAAATGCCGCCATTGCAAGAAAGACTACAATTTACAAGATCATCCCGATGATGAACCCGGATGGTATTTTTCATGGCATAACAAGGTTTAATGCTAACTATGAAGACCTGAACCAGGAATGGGATGATGATTTTACCGATACGCTTCACCTGCCTGTTGAACCCGAAGCAGCCTGTGTGAAAAAATGGATCCGCCACTGGCGAAGCTCCGGACGAAATATTGACCTTGCATTAGATATTCACAGCCAGGGGCAGCAAGGCTCAATGAACCTCCTGCACACGCCCAAAGATATGTTGACTGACCTCACACCGCACCTTAACAGGTATTGGCCGGTAGAGCGTATTCCTATGGAATTTCCGGGATCACTGAATGATTGCCTGGCAAAAGAATTTAATGTTCCTTCAGGCACTTTCGAAATTCCGCAATCAAGAATTAACAACGGGTCATACCTTACGATAAATGATTATTATGATTACGGCAAAGGTATAGTGTTGGGTATTACAGATTATTTTTTAAAACGCAGGTAGCTTATGTACAAAAATTACGGAAATCATTAAAACAATAGGGGCTGCCTAAAAAGTAATTTTTTGCCACAAAGGCCCGCCTGAACCGGACGGGCAGGCACGAAGAAAATAAAAGCTGAAGATCAGAATTTTGAATCTTAGTGGCATATTTTCTAATCCAGACCTTTTGAGACAGCTTCAAAAAACACGCCTTCTTATGACAAATATGACACTGACTACGTACTCTTCATTATTAAGCATAATAAAAGCAGCATGAAACAAGTAGTTTTTCCGGTTTTATTCTTATTACTGTTCCATTCCCTTTCTTTTTCGCAGGCATTGGGCACTGATCCTGAAAAGGGCAGGGGCACTTATAAAAACCGCACTTTCTTTAATCTCGAGAAATATTGGGACAGCGCTAAGGTTTGTTCAAACCCGCACAAAGGATGGAGCGTTCACTATTTCAGCAACAGCATATCAAATTATGGAAACCGTCTGGCAGCCAATGATTCCCTGCCTGATTTCCCGGGATTAAATGATATTTATTTCAGGCTGGCATGGAGTTATCTCGAACCGAAAGAAGGCGTTTATAACTGGACACTGATAGATACCATTATTCAAAAATGGGTAAAATGGGGACATACGGTTTCTTTTCGCATTACCTGTAAAGAAACCAATATTGTATACGCTACCCCCGAATGGGTTAGGCTTGCAGGTGCGAAAGGCAACTTCTTCAATCATCCAGACTTAAAAATAAAAGCCTGGGCGCCGGATTATGATGATCCGGTATTTTTACAGAAGCTGAATAATTTTCATAAGGCATTTGCGGAACGTTACGATGGCAAACCCTGGGTGGAATATGTTGATATCGGCAGCTTAGGCGACTGGGGCGAAGCGCATACCGCGTATTCGGGCTGGAAGGATATTCCGGTGGAGATACTGAAACAGCATATTGACCTGTATAAACGCTGGTATAAAAAAACAACGCTCATCATCAGCGATGATGCTATAGGACAACGCGATACGGATGACGGATCAGATTATATTATATTTGACTATGCTTTAAAAAATGGCATTGGGTTCAGGGACGACAGCGGAAATGTGCAATGGTACAAAAATCTTGGCTTTGGTCCGTCATGTATACGCACGCCTGAGCTTTTTTCCGCTACCTATAAAAAGATGCCCGTGGTGCTTGAGTCTGATCATTATGGCGATGTTGTTAAAGGCAATATGTGGAACAATGGTGAAGGCTTACTGAAAGCCGTATACGAAACGCATGCTTCGCTTGTGGGATTTCATTATTATCCCCGTGAATGGCTCAGTGAAAATTATGAGTACGCAAAAAAGATAACAAACATCGCCGGCTACTGGTATTTTCCAAAATTCGCTATGCTACCGGATACACTGCGTAAAAACAGTGCGCATAATTATTTGAGACTCACCTGGGAGAATCATGGTGTGGCGCCCGCTTATCATAAATTCATTTTGCGTGTTGCACTGATCAGTAAATCAGATGGAAAAAGATTTGT
The DNA here is from genome assembly GCA_946886925.1 of uncultured Terrimonas sp. Next base: position 5,985 of record CAMPJQ010000029.1, on the reverse strand, counting down.
ACAGGAACTAACGGGTTCAGATTGCCGCAACTGGCTTCCGGGAGAGATCATTGCCGGGCACCATCCATTAACGATAGACAAGAGCATGCAGCCCGGCGTTTACGACATAGCCATTGGGCTACGGGATGAATGCGGTTTCCATAATAAAGCTATTGAGCTGCCTATAAAAGATAGCAGGAAACTAGCGGGAGGTTTTTATAAGATCGGAGAAATTGTAGTACAATGATTATATCCTGTTTGATTTTAAAAGCCGGACAGATTCATAAAAGTATCTTGAATTGATCTTAGATTTGGACGATTAATTGTTTTACAAATAGCGGATGATGTAACAATATTTGCTAATAATTACTCAAATCATACATTAAAATGACTGAAAATATTTCACAGCGAACACTGTATGCGGATATACTTCAGGACAACCTCAACTATACCTTGTTTTCATGGAGTAAGCAAAAAGGAATTAATCCTATACTTGTGGAGAAAGGAGAAGGTGTTTATTTTTATGATTACGAGGGGAAAAAATATCTTGACTTTTCATCCGGGTTAATGAATGTCAACATCGGCCATGGACATCCAGGAGTTGCTGCTGCCGTATTGCAGCAAATGAACCAGGTGAGCTACGTTACACCGTCTTGCGCTACAAAGGCTCGCGGCGACCTCGGCAAAAGGCTGGCGGAAATTACACCACCAGGTATAACCAAAACTTTATTTACTACGGGTGGTGCCGAATCCATTGAAAACGCCATTAAGCTTGCAAGGCTTTATACAGGCAAGCATAAAATTTTGGCGAGATACCGTGCTTTTCATGGTGCTTCTTATGGAGCCATGAGTGCAGGTGGAGATCCGAGAAAGATACCGCACGACAGTCAACAGGTTGGAAACATTGTTCATTTGGAAGATCCTTATTGCTATCGCTGCCCCTGGTCGCAGCCAGGACCTGATACATGCGGTCGTGAATGCACTAAACATATTGAACGTGTTATACAGTTTGAGGGTCCGGAAACAATTGCCGCGATAATAATGGAGGGAGAAAGCGGCACTTCCGGTTGTATTAAATATCCTGAGGGATACCTGAAGCAGGTAAGAGCACTGTGCGACAAGTATGATATTTTATTTATCGCAGACGAAGTAATGAGCGGCTTTGGAAGAACCGGTCATTGGTTTGGCGTTAATGCTCATAACGTAATTCCTGATATGATTGCTACTGCTAAAGGAATAACGGCTGGCTATTTACCGCTTGGAGCATTAATGGTGAGCGATAAAATTGCTGCCCGATTTGATGACCAGGTACTATGGCTGGGATTAACCTATTCCGCGCATCCGGTAAGCTGCGCTGCCGCACTGGAAGTATTAAAAATTTATGAAGACGAAAACATGATTTCCAATGCTGCGGAGATGGGAAAGTATATTGACAAACGTGTAAAGGAAATGCAATCCGCTCATCCCAGCATCGGCGATTTTAGAAATACAGGTTTGCTCGGTTGTATTGAGCTGGTTAAAAACCAGCACACAAAAGAACCAATGGCTCCATATAATGCGAAACCGCCGGAAATGACTATAATGAATGAGGTAGCCGCCTGCCTGAGAAAACTTGGTATGTATACATTCGTGCGGTGGAATTATATTTTTATTGCGCCACCGCTTTGCATTACCGTTGAACAAATTGATGAGGGACTGAGCATTATTGCTGAAGCGCTGAAAATTGCTGACGACTATTGTTATTAAGCAATTAGTGTATACGCTTTTCACGATAGGTATTTGGAGACATGCCCATAACTTTGGTAAATATTCTTGTGAAATAGTAAGGATCATCAATTCCCAGCTCGTAAGATATCTCTTTTACCCGAAGCTCCGTGAACAACAAGTATTGGCAGGCCTGCTGTATTTTCAGATGATTGAAATATTCAATTGGCGTAAAGCCGGTTTTATTTTTGAATAAATAAGTAAAATGCGAGACGGAGAGATTGGCTTCCGCCGCTATTTTTTCCACAGTCAGCACTTCCGAAATATTTTTTTTCATAAAATCAATTGCCACATTGAACTCATCTTTTACTTCCTTATTACCGGGCGGGGCATATTTCTCATTATACATGATACTTGTAAGAAAATGCCATAAGCACATATTGGCATACATAAGATTATCCCTGCTGTAGCCACGCTCCAACTGCGTATACATCTCTTTGAAAAGGTTGATGGTTTGTTCACTGTGTTTTAAAAATCCTTTCGAACCGGTATTCTTTTCAATTACAGCAATAATTTGTGCAGAAACAGTACCCGTAAAATGAAGCCAGTAGATACTCCAGGGATCTTTTTCATCGGCCATATAAATATGGGGCTTCTTTTCCGGTATTATAAAAAAATCCCCGGTCTCAATATCAAGCCGCTTATTGTTCAAAATAATAGTACCGCGGCCTTTATAGCAATAAATGAGGATGTGCTGCTCGGCTCCTGCATTCCTTTCGCGGTAATGATGCCGCGCTTTGGGATAGTAGCCTATATCTGTAATGTATAACGTTCCAATGATTTCATTTTTGGCGCATCTTTCAGAAAGTACTTTCCTGGGTAAAACAATAGCCCTTTGTCCGCTGAATCCCTCTTTTTTCCTGGTGACAGCCTGAGTCATAGCAATCCTTTTGATCATATAATAGTCCATCAGAACCCTCTTTTACTCCATCGTACGGTTTTGAAAGATCATTTACTTTGACAAGATAATCATTCAAAATTATAGTTTGTTATATGATTGACACAGTAAAAGTATGGGAAGAAGAGGTTATCATTCCAACATATGAAACAGGGCAGCCTGAGAAGAATCCTATGTTCCTGGAAAAGCGGGTTTACCAGGGAAGCAGTGGAGTAGTTTACCCTCATGCCGTGATCGAAAAGATCTGCGATGTAAAAAAAGACAAAGCTTACACAGCGGTTTATATTGAAAACAAATACATCAGGCTAATGATACTCCCGCAAATAGGTGGTCGTATCCAGATGGCTTTCGATAAAATAAAGAATCGTCATTTTGTTTATTACAATCAGGTCATTAAACCGGCGCTTGTAGGTCTTACAGGGCCATGGATATCCGGAGGCATCGAATTCAACTGGCCGCAACACCACCGGCCATCTACGTTTGACCCGGTTGACTATACCATTACCGAGAACCCGGATGGCAGTAAAACAATATGGGTAAATGAAGTGGAGCGGATGTTCCGCACAAAAGGCATGGCCGGCTTTACCCTGTATCCCGGTAAAGCATATATTGAGGTTAAAGGGAAAATATATAACAGAACGCCTTTTCCCCAAACATTTTTATGGTGGGCTAACCCGGCAGTAAAAGTCAACGATCATTATCAATCGGTATTTCCACCTGACGTGCACGCTGTTTTTGATCATGGCAAAAGAGATGTATCATCCTTTCCTATAGCCAAAGGCGTTTATTATAAAGTAGATTATGCACCCGGCACTGATATTTCAAAGTATAAAAACATTCCTGTGCCAACTTCCTACATGGCGGTAAGCTCTAAGTACAACTTCATGGGTGGATATGAGCACGATAGCAAAGGCGGGCTGTTGCATGTGGCAGATCATCACATCGCTCCTGGTAAAAAGCAATGGACATGGGGCAATGGTGAATTTGGACGCACCTGGGATGCGAACCTCACAGATGAAGACGGTCCGTATATAGAGTTAATGACGGGCGTTTATACTGACAACCAACCCGATTTTTCGTGGATACAGCCCTACGAGGAAAAAACTTTTGTACAATATTTTATGCCTTACAGCGAGGTAGGTATGGTGAAAAATGCAACGAAAGAGTCCATTTTAAACGTTGAATACAATGGCAGTACGGCGGAGATAAAACTATATGTAACCTCCCCATTTGATAATATAAAGATTGAGCTGGTAACCAATGACGAGGTATTGTTTAGTGAGGAATTCAGTTCATCGCCGGAAACACCTTTTTTAAGGCATGTGGTTTTCGAAAAAGAAATAAACCCGGCAACTGTAACTGCACGTGTTACAGACCTCATTTCAGCAAAGCTTTTGGTGAGCTACCGGCAGGAAGAAGTTACTGACTATGAAGTACCGCCTGCAGCACAGGCGGCAAAAGAACCAGGCGATGTAGAAAGCACAGAACAATTATACCTCACCGGCCTTCACCTTGAGCAATACAGGCACGCTACATATACAGCAACCGATTATTACCGGGAAGCGCTGCGCCGCGATCCGGCAGATGTGCGGAATAATAACGCTATGGGATTGTGGCTGCTTCGAAGAGGACAATTTAAGGCAGCCGAACCTTATTTTCGTGCTGCGGTAAAAACGCTTACACAGCGCAATCCTAACCCTTACGACGGGGAAGCTTATTATAACCTTGGGTGGTCACTCAAACTGCAGGGCAGGAATGAAGAGGCTTTTGCGTTTTTTTACAAAAGTGTATGGAATGACGCGTGGCAGCATGCCGGATTCCTTAATCTCGCGCGGATTGCTGCGGGCAATAAAGACTTTGAACAGGCGCTTGAATTAATAGAAAGATCATTGATCAGAAATTACCATAGTCACACAGCCCGTCACCTGAAAGTTGTGCTGCTCCGTAAGCAGGGCAACACACAAAAAGCTGCCGCGCTGATTGATGAATCCATTGACCTGGATCCATTCAATTTCGGTTGCCTGTTTGAAAAAAACATACTGTTCCGGAACACAAACCAAAAGTTGGCCAACCAGGCAAAAGAACAACTCTGCAGGCTGATCCGGAACTGGGTGCATAATTATATAGAGTACGCCTTCGATTACGCTCATGCCGGGCTGTATGATGAAGCTATTGAATTTTTTGAGGTCTATCTTGCCCATGCAAAAAAGCCCTACCCTATGGTTTTTTATTACATGGGCTGGTTTGAATCACTGCGCGGGAATGAGCAAAAGTGCAGTGAATATTACTGCAAAGCGGCATCCATGTCGGCCGACTATTGCTTTCCCAACCGCATTGAGGATGTAATTGTTCTTGAAGAGGTAAAACGGGTAAATATTGAGGATGCAAACGCGCCATACCTGCTGGGGAATTTCTGGTACGACAGGCGCCATTACAAAGAGGCTGTTGCATGTTGGGAACGCGCTGTTCAGATTAACGACAGCTTTCCAACAGCACACCGCAACCTGTCGCTCGCCTATTATAACAAGTTGAGCGATCCTCAAAAAGCCCTTACCTCTTTAGAAAAAGCGTTTTCTTTAGATACTTCCGACGCCAGGGTATTGATGGAACTGGATCAGTTGTATAAAAAGCTTAACAAGCCCCACCATGAAAGACTGTCGCTTCTTGAAACCCATTTCCATCTTGTAGGATCGAGAGACGATCTGTACCTCGAAAGAGTGATGCTTTACAATCACCTTGAAGCTTATCAAACAGCTAAAGACCTGCTTGCTGAATATAAATTTCATCCATGGGAAGGTGGTGAAGGAAAAGTAGTAGGAAAATACCTGCTTGCCTGTATCGAATTGGCAAAACAGGCACTTGCAGACGGAAATGCCAAATCGGCCCTTGAACTGCTTGAACAGGCCGAACACTATCCTGAAAACCTGGGGGAAGGAAAGTTATCGGGTGTACAGGAAAATGACCTATTTTATCTGGAGGGCCTGGCGTATGAAAAGTTAGGTGATGCAGAAACAGCGCGCAATTTTTTTATGAAAGCAACCCAGGGTATGGCGGAACCGGTGCAGGCAATCTTTTATAATGATCCGCAGCCCGATAAGATTTTTTACCAGGGGCTCGCATGGTATAAACTGGGAGAAAAACAGAAAGCAATACAAATTTTTAGCAGGCTGATTGACTTCGGCAAAAATCATATCAATGATAAGGTTCATATAGATTATTTCGCTGTATCATTACCTGATCTGCTTGTTTTTGATGCGGATCTCAATCTTCGCAATAAAATACATTGCCTGTATTTGCAGGGGCTGGGTTATTTAGGACTTGAACACGCTCATATTGAAAAAGCG
>CAMPJQ010000028.1 GCA_946886925.1 uncultured Terrimonas sp. | reverse complement strand
ATATCTGTTCAAATCCATCATCAGTTGCAACAGCAGCAGTGTCGGAATCTGTTTGTTCGTTTTCAGTGGTTGTACCCGGGTTACAACTACTCATTATAAGACCTGCAATCATTATCCCAAAGCAGTAGCTAATTTTTCTTATCATTTTTATTTTTTTTAAGATAAAATTTTTTATACGGCAACAAGCTAAGAAAAAAACAAAGACAGCGCAAAACAATTACTTATATACTTTTTCAGTTGTGAATGTCTCTATATATAATTGCCGTGTGGGGCGTATCCGGCACAGGACGGCACAGGACAGGATGCAGTTAAAATAACAGGCGGCAATGCTCAAAAATTGCATATTACGATGGCAGATGATTATACTTCAAACCCGCATTGTGTATGAGTTAAACAGGCCGGGAGGCACATTTGCCTGCGGGAAAAAATATACACTTGCTTTTTACCCTGGTTTTACTATAAAAGAGCAGGATGAAAAGTTAACATTAACTCCACTGATCTGATTTTTTTGTCGGCGGATTTTCCTACATTAGAACCTCAATTGCAAAAAAATATTAGCTTCCTGTATAACCAATACGGGATTCGGTAAGATCAAATTACAATTAATGATTGCTTAAAAATAACGGTTTGGCACATCACACCTGGACTCATAAAATTTCCACATATACACAATTGGGCGGTATTGAAACGGCGGTATTAGATAATGGCTTATCCCGGGGGACCCGTATTGCATGGATCAACACAGGAACCGGACTGCGTTATAAAGTGGTTATTGACCGTGCCATGGATATTGCAGATGCATTCTATAACCAGCATAGCCTGGCATGGCTTAGTCATTCGGGCATCAGCGCTTCCCAACCATTTTCAAATAAAGGAGCAGACTGGCTTAAAACATTTGGTGGCGGATTGGTTACTACCTGCGGGTTAACTCATGTGGGCGGACCCGAATCAGATGAATATGGTGAACGCGGGCTGCATGGGGCAATAAGTAATATTCCGGCTGCCATTGAATCTGTAATACAACCCGACCCGGTTGCGGGCAAAATGGAAATGAGTATAACCGGGATAATGAAACAAAGCCAGGCATTAGGTACCCAACTTGAACTCAGGCGAACAATTTCAGGCAAACTTGGTGAGGCTTTTATTAATATTCACGATGAAGTAAGCAACAGGGGCAATACTGCTGCACCGCACATGCTGTTGTATCATTGCAATTTGGGTTGGCCGCTCTCAGATGAAGGTTCAAAATTAATATGGCAAGGACGGTGGAAGGCCCGCGATGCCGACCCCAGAATATTCAGTGAGGGAAATGATTTCCGTACCTGTATGGCGCCTTTGGATGAACACAGTGGCGGCGGAGAAGAAGCCGCTTTTATTGATGTGGCGGCAGAAAGTAACGGGCAGGCTGTATGCGGTTTATACAATGAACAATTAGGCATTGCCGTTAGTATCCAATTTTCAAAACACCAAATGCCCTGGTTAACCAACTGGCAGCATTGGGGCAAAGGCGAATATGTTACAGGGCTTGAACCGGGAACGCATCCTCCTATTGGACAGGCAAAGGCAAGAGCACAGGGTACACTCATTCATCTTGCACCCGGAGAAACACGGAAATATGATCTGCGCTTCGAAGTTTTACACCAGGAAAAACACATTAGCAATTTTTTAAAAACACATAACATAGCTGATTAAAAACAAATTTCAATTTCACACAATGGAAAAATTAAGTGTAGCACAGAAGGCTTTGGACCAGGGAAAAGGCATCTTGCGTTTGGCGCCAACCTGGGTGCCCAGGTCGTTTTGCGTGCCGGGAAGAAGAATTAAGTTACATCCCGATGATTACTATGTACTGGGCGGACAACGCGGAGGTATAGACGAACGCTGGTTCTCTTCCACCACACCGGCAAAAAACGGGCCGCTTACCGGAGAAAATGAAGGATTAAGTCCTGTTGTATTTAACGACGGATCAAAAACGGTACAGATATTACTGAGGGATGCTGTGAGTGAGCTCAAAGGAGCCCTTATTGGTGAAAGACTGTGGAAGGAATATGAATCCTGGCCCATGTATTCAAAGTTCTTCGACAATATGGGACCACTCCCCCACCATGTGCATCACAATGATGAAAAAGCTGCATTGATAGGACAGAAAGGTAAACCCGAAGCGTATTATTTTCCTCCGCAACTGAATAATCATGGAGGTGATTATCCTTACACATTCATTGGTATAGCACCCGGCACTACCAAAGAACAGATCCGTGAATGCCTTGTCAATTTTACGAAAGGAGATAATAAGATTACTAATTATTCACAGGCATACCGCCTTGAACCCGGCACCGGGTGGGATGTGCCGCCGGGACTGCTGCATGCACCGGGCAGTATGTGTACGTATGAACCACAGAAGGCTTCCGATGTATTTGCTATGTACCAGTCGCTGGTGAATGAAGCTATTATTCCGGAAGAACTATTATGGAATGGAACGCCTAAAGAAAATATTGGTGATTTTGATGCATTGATTGATGTGTTGGACTGGGAACTGAATGTTGACCCTAATACAATGGCAAACCGCTTTATGGCGCCCAAACCCGTGAAATCATTGGATGAAATGAAAGCGCAGGGTTACGTAGAGAACTGGATCTGTTACAAATCGGATGCTTTTAGCGCAAAAGAACTTACGGTTCTTCCGGGTGCAACGGTAACGGTAAAGGATGGCGGCGCCTATGGGATCATTGTAATGCAAGGTCATGGCAAATTTGGTGTTTGGGATATAGAAACACCGGCTTTGATCCGTTACGGACAATTAACCAATGACGAATTTTTTGTGAGTGAAAAAGCAGCACAGGAAGGCGTTACCATTGTAAACCCCTCCGCAACCGATCCTATTGTAATATTAAAACACTTTGGACCGGGCAACCCCGAGCTGGTAGTTGGGGGTTAAAGTGAATTGAGCAATTCCGTTTCACGACCTGAGAAGTGAAAAGTGAGAGGTGAAACCTTCACTATTGACTATTCACTATCCCACTACTCACAAAATGATCCGGCATATTATAGCTAACTTACGGCAGTGTTAGGAATAAAAATCACAAATCAATAAATCATAAATCGAGAAGATATGGAGAAGAACAACTATCCAAAATTGCACAATGCCACATGGCCAGGTGTTGTTGGCAAAGGCCCTGATTCAGAACCACCGTTGCTGATTGATACCATGCTTGAATATACTGCTGCCGCTGAAGTGGATGGTGTAAAATTCGATGGAGTGGATGTGGGATTGTTTGACCCGTCTATTGATCTGGACGACGCCGATGGTCCCAAAAAACTGGCGGATAAAGTGAGCAGCCATAACCTCAGTATTGGCAGTCTTGTAGCGCCTATATGGGGTGGTCCTATATTAGGTAGTGCTGATGATCGTAAGTTTTTTGTGGAGCAGGTGCGCAAAAGCTGCGTATTTGCACAAAAATTAAATGATATAGGCATTCGCCGGTACGGGGTTATACGCATTGACTCTGCAAGCAGCCCGGACCAATGGTATAAAGATCCTGTGAACAGTACAAAATTGATTGCAGAAACATTTCGTGCAGCCTGTGATGTAGCGGCAGACTATGGTGAGAAACTTGCCGCAGAAGGTGAAATCTGTTGGGCAGGTATGCATAGCTGGAGGGCAATGGTTGATACGCTGGAAGCAGTAGACCGCCCCAATATTGGTTTCCAGGCCGACATGTCGCACACTTTTTTATACCTCTTAGGTTATAATGCACCTGAAGACAGAATACTGCCTGCTGATTTTCAATGGAGCGATCGTGCTACACTGGAAGAAGGGTTGAAAAAATTAACAGCAGCGCTTCGTCCGTGGACGATTGATTTTCATGTGGCGCAGAACGACGGAACAGTTCATGGCACAGGGTCGCACGACAAAACCGGGCGGCATTGCCTCGCAACAGATCCCAATGGAAAGTTAGATATCGCTCACGATGCAGGCTACTGGCTGCGTGATGAAAAAGGCAACCTTACAAAAGCGTTCAATCATATTTGCTGGGATGGTTGCATGTTTCCTAATGAAGTAATGCACAAGCAGCAAACCTGGAATGATATTCTTTCCGCCATGATAAAAGTGAGGGATCAGCATGGGTGGACGGAGTAGAAGTGGTACGTAATAAGCGGTAAGTAGTAAGTGGTAAGGAAGGGGATAAGGTGTAAGGTAAAGGTATAGAGCAGGGCCGCGATATTAAAAATGTTTTACCCTGCAACCTGTAACTTGTAACCTGCAGCATCTCAAAAACAATATTAATAACCAACGGCTGATTGCTGAAAGCTGATTGCTGACAGCCAAAAGCTTACAGTCAATTCAAAATTAATCATGTCAAATAAAAAACAATTGCGCATAGGGCTGATCGGCACGGGCTTCATGGGCCGCACCCATTCCAACGGTTACAACCGCATTGATAATTTTTTTCCGGAACTGCAGTATACTCCTGTACTGAAAGCAGTTTGCTCCAGGAACAAAGAAAAAGTACGGGCTTTTGCGGATCAATGGGGATATGAATCCATCGAAACAGACTGGAAGGCATTGATCGTCCGAAATGATATTGATGCAGTAGATATTTGCACACCCAATGATATGCACGCCGAAATTGCCATTGCTGCAGCAAAGGCAGGCAAGATGATCTTATGCGAAAAACCGCTTGCAAGATCGCTGGCCGAATCAAAAGGAATGGTAGATGCCGTAGAAAAAGCAGGGGTAAACAATACGGTATGGTATAACTATCGTCGCTTACCCGCGGTTAGCCTGGCAAAGCAAATTATTGATTCGGGCAAACTCGGGAAGATCTTTCATTACCGCGCTAACTTTTTACAGGACTGGACCATCAGCGCCGATGTTCCACAGGGTGGAACCGCTGCATGGCGTTTAGATGCAGAAGCAGCGGGATCCGGAGTTACCGGCGATTTGCTGGCACATTGCATTGATACAGCCATGTGGCTCAACGGGGGCATTAAAGATGTATCGGCTGTTACAGAAACATTTATTAAGGAGCGCATGCACCAGGTAACCGGCAAAGTACAAAAGGTAGGTATTGATGATGCCTGTATATTCCATTGTCATTTTGATAACGGATCACTGGGCTTGTTTGAATCTACCCGCTATGCCCGCGGACATAAAGCCTTATATACTTTTGAGATCAATGGCGAGCATGCTTCCATTCGCTGGGACCTCCACGACCTGAATCGCCTGGAATACTTTGACCACAGGGATGAATCCATTGTTCGAGGCTGGCATTCCATACACGTAACAGATGGTGATCAGCCCTATATGGACAAATGGTGGGTACCCGGGCTGGGTATTGGTTATGAGCACAGCTTCATTCACCAGGCAGCCGATTTCCTGAAATCACTCGAAACGGGTGAACCTTGTCACCCCACATTCCAGGATGCATATGAAACCCAAAAGGTTTGCGAAGCGGTAATTGATTCGGCCAATTCAAAAAGCTGGAAAGATACCGGGGTGGAGTGGAAGGAGAAGTAAGTGGTAAGTGATGAGTAGCAAGTGGTAAGTAAATACAGAATTGGCATCATCCTGTACCTGTTTTATAATCGCCAAAAAAGTGCAACATCGCTGCTGCACTTTTTCTTTTTGCATTATAGAAAAGACTAAATAGCAGGTGTATTCAACTCCGCTAAAGATGTATTAATATCTTCCTGCGACACTTCATAATCCACCAGTTTACCGCTGAGGTATTGTTCATAAGCACTCAGATCAAAATGACCATGACCACACAGGTTAAATAAAATTGTTTTGGAAGTTCCTTCTTCATCTGCCTGTTTTGCCTGCCGTATTACCTCCGCAATGGCATGGGTGGCTTCGGGCGCGGGAATAATGCCTTCAGCACCGGAGAACAACAACCCTGCATCAAAACATTCCGTTTGGTTTATGGCAACCGCTTCAATAATATCATCTTTCAATAGCTGGCTAACGATGGCGCCTGCTCCATGATATCGCAAGCCTCCCGCATGAATGGGAGATGGAATAAAATTATGTCCTAAAGTATACATTGGAATTAATGGCGTCATACCAACCGTATCACCAAAATCGTAACGGAAAACACCACGCGTTAATTTCGGGCAGGAAGTAGGTTCTACCGCAATGGCCCTTATCTTTTTTCCGCCGGTTAAATTATTTTGCAAGAAAGGAAATGCAATACCCGCGAAATTTGATCCGCCGCCAAAAGGCGCAACTACAATATCGGGATAATCGCCTGCCTTTTCCATTTGTTTCAATGCTTCCAGTCCTATAACGGTTTGATGCATTAGTACATGATTCAATACGCTGCCCAAAGAATATTTAGTGTCATCATGCGTAGCGGCCACTTCTACAGCTTCAGAAATAGCAATCCCCAGGCTTCCGGGCGAGTTAGGATCTTTTTCCAGTATACTTCTTCCGGAGTTGGTTAAATTACTGGGCGAAGCATGTACTGTTGCACCCCAGGTGTTCATCATAATTTTCCTGTAAGGCTTTCCTTCATAACTCACTTTTACCATAAATACCTCGCATGCTATCCCAAATAATTTACAGGCAAAGCTTAATGCACTGCCCCATTGACCGGCCCCGGTTTCTGTTGCAATTTTCTTTATTCCTTCCTTCATATTATAATAAGCCTGCGGAACGGCGGTATTGGGCTTGTGCGAACCTGCCGGGCTCACACCTTCGTATTTATAGTAAATTTTAGATTTTGTGCCCAGTGCTTTTTCAAGTCCGTATGCTCTGAACATAGGAGTAGGCCGCCAGATCGAATACAGGTTTCTTACTTCATCGGGAATTTCTATCCACTTTTCGGCACTCACTTCCTGCTTAATCAATTCCATTGGAAACAGCGGGGCCAGATCTTCGGGGCCAATGGGTTGCTGCGTTCCGGGATGCAGGGGCGGCAGCGGTTTACTGGGCATATCGGCCATAATATTGTACCAATGGGTTGGTATCTCTGCCTCCTGTAATGTAATTTTTCTTTGTTGTAACATGCAATACAATTTTTGGTAATCAAGATACTGAAAAAGATCAAACACATAGATAAGATTTGACAGCATTATATTTGCAGGCTAATAACAACAAATGGGAATTAAAACAACTCCTGTAGAGAAATGGATTATAAATCCCGTTAACGCTTTTATAAGTAAATCATCTACAGGAGGAGTGGTGTTAATTATTTCGGCTGTTGTTGCGATTTTCATGGCCAACTCACCCTGGGCGCACTGGTATCACCAGTTATGGGAGTATAAAATTTCTTTCGGACTTAATGATACCTTTCATTTAAACAAATCACTTCATCATTGGATCAATGATGGATTGATGGCTGTTTTCTTTTTTGTGATCGGACTGGAATTAAAAAGAGAAATTGTAGCCGGAGAACTTTCCAATCCTAAAAATGCAATTTTACCCATTGTTGCCGGTGTTGGCGGTATGATTTTTCCTGCGCTCATTTACAGTTTTTTTAACGGCGGGTTGGCAACGATGAACGGATGGGGCATTCCAATGGCTACTGACCTGGCATTCGCCCTGGGCATTTTATACCTCCTGGGCGACAGGGTGCCGGGGTCATTAAAAATATTTTTAACGGCTTTTGCCATTATTGACGACCTGGGTTCTGTGTTGGTCATTGCTATTTTTTATACGGCAGATATTTCATTGGTTAACCTGGGAATTGGGGTTGCTTTCCTGGCTGTTTTATTTATTTCCAATTTTTTAGGTGTCAGGAATACCTTTTACTATGGACTTATAGGTATCGGAGGTGTGTGGCTGTTCTTTCTGCTATCGGGCGTGCATGCTACAATAGCCGCTATCCTGGCAGCTTTTGCCATTCCCGCCACTGTTAAAATCAATGAAAGCTCTTTTATCAGTAAGATGAAAGCATACATCGAAAAGTTTACGGCTTCAGATCCCGACCACAGCGTACCTACATTAACTTCAGAGCAACTGCACATTCTGGATGATATGGAAACACTCACAAAAAAAGCAATGACACCGCTGCAAAAATTAGAACACGACATGCACCCGATCGTGGCTTTTGTGGTGATGCCTGTTTTTGCGTTGTCGAATGCCGGTGTAAGTTTTAGCGGCAATTTCCTGGAACAGGCAACCAGTGCAGTGGCTATGGGTGTTGCATTCGGACTTTTGATAGGAAAAATGATAGGAATTTTTGGCGTGTCTTCGCTGTTGCTAAAGTTTAAATGGGTGCCACCCCTTGAAGGCGTAACCTATAAGCATCTATTGGGTATGGGATTTATCGCAGCTATTGGTTTTACGATGTCATTGTTTATTAACGAACTTGCTTTCAGCCCGTTGGGAGAGGCGGGAATCCAAAATATTGCACAAGCTAAAATAGGTATTATCATAGTTTCGGTGATTGGTGGCTTTACAGGATTCTTTATACTTAAAAGTATTAAAAAGCCGGAAAAAATACCGGACGAGATCATACAAACCGGGAATTAAAAATAATTACAAAATCTCACGCAAAGTAAATCCATAAAAAAAAGTTCTGCCGTTGCAGGTAACAAATTGCAATGCTGATTTATATCCATACTAGCCGGTTATTTGGCAAATCATAAAATAAAAATATGGAAATCAAATCGTATTATGTTGGTACCAACAGGCAACGCAATGCTGCAAATTATCACAGGAGATGGATTTCACTGGTGCCTAAAACGCCCACCGCTACAGTGCAGCACATTGTGATTTATTTTTTTGTACAGGAAACAATAACCAATGATACCGATATTGGCTATGCAACACCTACCTCAAGTAAATACATTGTTGGATATGCCAACATCTCTGACTTCGCGGATATGTATAATATTTTACAAAGCGAGAAGCCGGTACATTTCAACTGGTATGCCGACGCCGCCAACAAGGTGCAATGGTTCCAGATTTCCACGAACGAGGAACCGCTTGGTGAGGGTCCCCGGGATTTCACATAGACTTTCACTATTGATGGCGGGGCGGAGTTCAAAACATTTCAGCAACTTGGCCGGAATTCCTTGCTATTGCTGGGAAAATGTTGTTTCTTTAACCTTCCGGCAAGCGCCCTGTTCATCGCACTTCCCAACTGGTAACGCTCCGGATAGATCGACCCTTTGTCCTGCCAAAGATGTTCAAAATTGTGGTGAACACGCATTCAGGCTTATGAAAAAGCTATTGTTCGAAACAGGTTTTCTTATTTTGATTTCGCTCCACATGATTTTCCTGTCATGCAGAGAACGAAATCCGATTCCCTCAAAGAATGCCATCAACGAATTAAATCTTAAAAGAGGAGCGGTTATTTCCTGTGCACAGCCCGGCAAACAGTTTGGGCAGGTCGAGTTTGCGTTTTCGGGCAATGAAAATATTAAAAGCGATTTTAACCTGGGCATAGCGTTGTTGCATTCATTTGAATATGACGAGGCGGAAAAAGTTTTTGCAGGAATAATTGAGAAAGAACCCGCCTGTGCAATGGCCTACTGGGGAGTAGCCATGTGCAATTATCACCCGCTTTGGACCACGCCCTCTGTGCCTGAACTTAAAAAAGGAGCCAAGGCAATTGAAATAGCTGGCTCCATTCAACAAAAAACAAAAAGGGAGACCGCATATATTGCGGCGCTTGCATCTTTTTACAAGGATTGGGAGAAAGTGGAGCACAAGATCAGGAGTGCCAACTTCGAAAGATCCATGCAAAAATTGTACAAAGGATTTCCAGGCGATAAAGAGGCAGCGGCCTTTTATGCTTTAGCGCTTGATGCTATAGCTGACCCAACCGACAAGTCATTCAAAAATCAAAAAAAAGCAGGGGCTATTCTCACGGCCTTGTATCCAAATGAACCCAGCCACCCCGGCATTGCCCATTATATCATCCACACCTACGACTATCCTGAACTTGCAGCATTGGCTTTGCCCGTGGCAAGAAAATATGCATCCATTGCTCCTTCTTCAGCACACGCCCTTCACATGCCTTCCCACACGTTTACCATGCTGGGACTTTGGGACGAATGCATACAATCAAACCTGGCTTCTGTTGCCGCCGCCAAATGTTATGCAGAAGAATCCGGTATAAAAGGACATTGGGATGAGGAACTCCATGGCATGGATTACCTTGTTTACGCCTATCTCCAAACAGGAGAAAATGATCTTGCCCAAAAACAATGGGATTACCTTAAAACAATGAAAAGCGTTTTTCCTGTTAATTTTAAGGTAGCCTATGCTTTTGCCGCCATTCCTTCAAGATTTTTATTGGAAAATAAAAATTGGAAAGCGGCGGCCAACCTGCCAATTCAACCCGTAGACTTTCCCTGGAAAAATTTTCCCTGGCAAAAAGCCAACATTCATTTTACGAGACTGATGGGTGCTGTTCATACCGGCGAACCCAATGCTGCCAGGTCCGAATTGGAACAACTCAACCTGCTGCATGACACACTAACTGCCCAACAGGATAATTATAAAGCCAACCAGGTGCAGATACAAATTAAAGCGTCAGCAGCATGGATTGCGTACAAAGAAGGAAATGAACCGAAAGCACTGACGCTGATGAATGAAGCTGCGGAACTCGAAGATAAAACCGAAAAACATCCTGTAACGCCGGGTGCAGCAGTTCCCGCAAGGGAATTATTAGGAGATATGCTTTTGTTGATGAACCAACCGGAAAAAGCACTGGACGCCTATGAAGCAAATCTTAAAAAACACCCTAACCGTTTCAACGGATTGTATGGCGCTGGTTTAGCAGCCGAAAAATCGGGATACACGGAAAAAGCAACCCGGTACTACAGCCAAATCGTAAAGATTACAAGCCAGTCTAATTCGCAAAGACCTGAATTAACGGCCATCAAACAGTTCTTAAAAAAGCACCAGCATTTGTAATCCATTTACAATGATTTGCATAGATGGCTGAGCGGTGTATTATATGGCATCCAAATTGATGATATTGTTTGTTCAGTACATTTATTTTAATTATTAATATGCTATCCCATGAGGCCGTATTCGAGCAAGAGCGGCAAAAAGTCGGGCGTTACCGCGTACCGCCCGGGAACTGATTTTATCACCGTTCAATTCAATGGAAAGGAAGTGTATACCTACACCTATCGCAGCGCCGGCCGTACAGCCATTGAAGCCATGAAGAAGCTCGCCTCGGCACAAAAAGGTTTAAGCACTTATATTGCGCAGCATAATCCGGCATTTGAGGAATAGCCATTATCGAATAAAAAATAAGGAAAAAAGCGTATATTTATTATGGGCATCGAACCATGTGTTTTTTTTATTAAAATAATTATACCATATGCCTTTACCAACCTTTGCCATTAGCATGCCGGGGAGCGCCGAATGGTGGCTGATCCTTCTGGGAGCAGCATTCCTGTATGTATGGATCAAAGCCATTATAGAAATTGTTACCGGAAAATTCGACAGTGATATAACCAAAATTGCGTGGCTGCTGGTAGTGATATGCCTGGGCATTGTGGGCGCTATTATATATATGCTCGCAGGTAGACAGAGTCGTATCACTGCATCATGAAATGAATCTTCGTACATGAGTTGACAATGCAATATCAATGTCAATTACCACCATTCGCCCAATACAACAATCTGACTTTTAATTGCTAACTTCAACTTACTGTTTTAAGTAAGTACTTGTAGCAGGCCGAGTATTTAAAAAGTCTGCCAACGCAATGTTTTCATGCTGCCGGGAACCTGATACCCATGAAAAGAAAACAGCTATTATAGTTCATGTTGTATTGTACTTCTAAAGACTTTTCATGTACAACAATTTCGAATTTATTGTCACTCACCCTGATATCATTAAACAGCTTGCTGTGAAAGATATGCTTCTTGCATACTATAAATGTCCGCAGCTTGAAAAGCAGGTAAACCTTTTTTTAAACTATAATTTAATTACTTACACGTTCAGAGGCAAGAAAACATTTCACCACAAAGGAAGATCATGGGTACTTACCGATAATTCCTGTGTATTTGTTCGCAGGGCAGCCATTAACCAGGAAAAGGATGACTTTTTGGGGTGGGAAGTGTTAGCCTTTTATTTTGGAGATAATTTTTTGCAACAGGTGTTCAGGGAATACAGACACTATTTTCCTCTAAAAAACCTGCCGCCTTCCCCTGCCGATATAC
>CAMPJQ010000027.1 GCA_946886925.1 uncultured Terrimonas sp. | reverse complement strand
ACAGGGTACCTTTCGATTATCTTACGCCATTGTTTCCTTTCGAAAAGATGAATCTCTTTACGCAGCCTTCTGCACTAAGCACAAGGATGATTGATTTATTCACTCCTATAGGTAAGGGCCAACGCGGACTGATTGTAGCGCAACCCAAAACAGGTAAAACGGTTTTGCTGAAAGATATAGCCAATGCTATTGCCGAAAATCATCCCGAGTGTTATATGATGATCGTGCTGGTTGATGAACGGCCGGAAGAAGTAACCGACATGGAAAGAAGTGTAAGAGCTGAAGTTATTGCGTCTACTTTTGATGAACCTGCAGAAAAACACGTGAAGGTTTCTACCATAGCCCTGCAAAAAGCAAAGCGCCTGGTAGAATGCGGTCATGATGTGGTGATACTGCTTGACTCTATTACCCGCTTGGCCCGTGCCCATAATACGGTAGCGCCCGCATCCGGTAAAGTATTGTCTGGAGGTGTGGAAGCCAATGCCATGCAAAAACCAAAACAATTTTTTGGTGCTGCAAGAAAAATTGAGAACGGCGGGTCGTTAACCATACTGGCTACCGCTTTAATAGATACCGGTTCAAAAATGGATGAGGTGATCTTTGAAGAATTTAAAGGAACCGGTAATATGGAACTGCAGTTAGACAGGCGTTTGGCCAACAGGCGCATATTTCCTGCCATTGACCTGGTGGCTTCCTCTACCCGCAGGGAAGACCTTCTGTTAGATAAAGATGTATTGAAAAGAATGCATTTGCTTCGCAATTACCTGGCAGACATGAATGCAGAAGAAGCGATGAATGAATTGCTGAAACGCATGAGAGGAACAAAAGACAACCAGGAGTTTTTAGCCAGTATGAATAGCTGATAAGGCATAAGCCCGAAATTCGACGAAATACCAGGAATCAAATCAAAAAAAACAAATAAAAATTCAAATTCGAAGCGAAATGCAACGCTGTTCAATTATAATTTTACGTAAATGGGTCACTGCAAAAGTTGCCTGATGATACAGCAGCCAGGTCTCCCTCTCCGTGCGGAGAGGGAACAAGGGTGAGGCTGAAAACGATAAACCCCAAATCATAAACAATAAATTTATAATTCCATAGATCCGGGGTTTTTAAAGTGCCCGTTTAATTTTATTTTTTCCTTTAAGGCTTCTGTTTCATTTAACATAGAAACAATTTTATTAAGATGACGCTTTAAATATTCCTGCCTTTGTATTTCATGTGTCAGTCCAAGCAGTTCCTGTTCTTCTTCAATAGAAAGCCCGGCGTGATGCGCTATATCATAAGCGCATAATTTTTCATCCGGGTTATTGAATGGCTTGGTAATTTTTAAAAGCCTGTGCATTTCCCTGAGTCGTTCCAACACTTTTTCCATTAAGGATTTGCTTCCGCTTTCACTGATATTGGGATAATGTACAATAGCGCCACTGTACAGCTTATCGGGAATTCTTTTGATGAGCTCCAATATCCGGAAAACCCTAACCCCTTTTATCCGGATATCCATTTCTCCATTATCATACACCTTTACCCATTCCTGAACTTTAACCAGGGTACCTATTTCACCAATCTGTTGATTGATAACAGCAGGTATACCAAAAGGTTTTACATCACTGAAGCATTCTTTGATCAATTGCTTGTAGCGGGGCTCAAAAATATGCAGGTTTACTTCTTCCCCGGGAAATACTACAATGCTTAATGGAAAAATGGGAATGAAATTGGTCATTGATGGTAAGTTGCTAAATGAGAAATGCGATTCCTCTTTGTATAACCGGGTTTAAACTATCCATTCTGCCGTTCCCCATAACCACTCCTGTTTTTTTTTGTCCGTTTCAACTACCAGGAGTCCGAGTGATGTAATTCCTTTTACAAGGGCTTCAAACACAAGTCCGTCTTTTTTAAATGTAACATATTTATTCAGTTTGTACATTGCCTGCCCGTAGTCTTGTAAAATTTGTTTTTGGTTCCCTGCTTTCAACGTCTCATATCGTTGTTCCAGAAAAAAACAAAGTTCTCTCGCCAGTTCAATCGCTTCAAAATTTTTGCCCGTTATTTGCCGGAGTGAAATTGCCTTTTGCAGCGATTCTTCGAAATCAACCTGGTTAATATTAAGACCTACTCCCACAACCGCAAACGCCCAGTTTTCAGCCCTTATAATATTTTCTATTAATATGCCGCCTGCCTTTCTGTCACGCCAGTAAATATCATTCGGCCACTTTATCCGGGTTTCGTGGCCAGCGTATTTTTTATAAAAGTCGTAAACACCCAGTCCAATAGCAGCATTTAATAAGAATGACTGCATAGGAGTTAAAAAAACGGGCTGTAAAACGATGCTTAAGAGAATGTTTTCACCCTTGCTGCTCTGCCAGCTTTTACCTCTTTGACCTTTACCCTTTGTTTGCTCCAGTGCAAGCCATGCATCGCCATGCTTTGCCAAACGGGCATGAACCATTTGCATGGCATAGTTGTTGGTGCTGTCAATACTGGGTATTACGCTAAAAGACTGTCCGAAGGATTGCATAAGAGAATACCGAATTAATTCCTATTTTTGAGCAAGTTAGATAATCGAAAAACAAATAAGCAGTCGTAAGGCGATGCTTTTAAAATATAATCAAATCAACCCCAAAAAAAGGGGTAAACCTAAAATTGATTTCTATTGGCAGCATTACAGGTGTTAACTGCACGGCCCAAACGTGCAGCCAGGTTGACGAGGAACAGTAAGCTATTTAAAACCATCATCAGCGCCATCCGTCAGAAAAAAGGAGAAAATATTGTTTCGCTTGATCTGCGCAAAATCCAGGAAGCCGTTGCGGATTTTTTTATTGTTTGTGAGGCTTCCAGCAATGTGCAGGTGAGGGCGATTGCTGATGCCATTGAAACCGAAGTGAAAAAAAACACAGGCGAACTGCCGTATCGCCACGAAGGTTACCAGGCCTTGCAATGGGTGCTGATAGACTATGTAAATATTGTGGTGCATATTTTTCAGCCCGAAACGCGAAAATTTTACAAGCTGGAAGAAATGTGGAATGACGGCGATCATATACAACATGAGGCATAATCCAAAAAACAACGGTAACAGTAAGCTTTATGTATAACTGGACATCCGGTTTTTATTTTATTTAAATATTTAAGCGAAGAAGTTTATGGCAAAGGATAATAATCAGGGTAAAATACCGGGATTCAATAAGCGACCAGAGGGAGATGACAAGTCTCCGCGCCGTGGTCCGAAATTCAGCATATACTGGGTTTATGGCATCGTTGCGCTTTTACTGGTAGGATACCAGTTGTATAATGGAGCTACACCAACGGCCACAGTAATTTCGGATCTTCAGTTCCGTAATGAAATGCTTGTTAAAAACGATATTCAGAAGCTGGAGCTGGTACGCAATAAGGATGTGGTTAGGGTTTTTATAAATAAAGACAGCCTTGATAAACCTATATACAAAGAGCTTTTGGGAGACAGGTGGGCCATTGTTGCCAAAACAGATGGTCCGCACTTTCAATTTGAAATTCCGGATGCAAAAACATATACGGGTACTACGCTTGCTGAATTTTACAAAGAACATCAGCAGGTAAAAGAAGTTCCTGTTAAAATTGTGAGCGAATCGGAATGGTTTGGGTCTTTGCTCAGCTATATATTTCCCTTACTCATGTTTGCCCTTTTGTTTATTTTAATGATGCGTAAGGTGGGCGGTCCCGGTGGCGGTGGCGGCCCCGGCGGCATTTTCAGCATTGGTAAGTCCAAGGCTACCTTATTTGAAAAAGGCACTAAAGTGAACATTACTTTTGCCGATGTAGCCGGATTGGAAGACGCCAAGCTGGAAGTAATGGAAATCGTTGATTTTTTAAAGAATCCCAAAAAATATACAGCGCTCGGTGGTAAAATTCCAAAAGGAGCTTTGCTCGTTGGATCCCCGGGAACCGGCAAAACGCTACTGGCAAAAGCTATGGCAGGAGAAGCCCAGGTGCCTTTCTTTAGTTTGAGCGGATCCGATTTTGTGGAAATGTTTGTAGGTGTAGGAGCAAGCAGAGTACGGGATTTGTTTAAGCAGGCAAGAGAAAAGGCGCCTTGTATCATATTTATAGATGAAATAGATGCAATAGGCAGGGCGAGAGGAAAAAATGTGATGATGAGCAATGATGAAAGAGAGAATACGCTTAACCAGCTACTGGTAGAAATGGATGGCTTTGGAACAGACAGTGGAATTATTATTCTGGCAGCCACGAACAGGCCGGACGTGCTGGATAGCGCTTTATTGCGCCCGGGCCGTTTCGACAGGCAGATCACTATTGACAAACCGGATGTAAAAGGACGGGAAGAAATATTTCATGTACATTTAAAACCCATCAAAAAATCGGCTAAACTGGATGTGTTTAAACTGGCCGAGCAAACTCCCGGTTTTGCGGGAGCAGATATAGCCAACGTGTGCAATGAAGCGGCTTTGATCGCAGCCAGAAAAGGTAAATCCGAAGTAGAAATGAATGATTTTCAGGATGCAATTGATCGTGTAATTGGCGGCCTGGAAAAGAAAAACAAGATCATCTCTCCTGATGAAAAGGAAATCATTGCGTATCATGAAGCAGGGCATGCCATTTGCGGATGGTTCCTGGAACATGCGTATCCTTTGCTAAAAGTTACCATTGTTCCCCGGGGTACTGCGGCGCTCGGATATGCGCAATACACCCCTAAGGAACAATACCTGTATAACACAGATCAGTTAAAAGACCAGGTTGCTATGACCCTGGGCGGAAGAGCAAGTGAAGAGATTTTCTTCGGAAAAATTTCCACCGGCGCCAGCAATGATTTACAGCAGGTAACCAAAATTGCTTATTCCATGATTACTGTGTATGGCATGAACGAGAAGCTGGGAAATATTAGTTACTACGATCCGCAGCAGGAAAATTATTTTACCAAACCCTTTAGCGAGGAAACGGGCAAAATAATTGATGAAGAAGTAAGAAAGCTGATCGATGAGGAATACAGCAGAACTAAAAACCTGCTGATGGAAAAAAAGCAGCAAGTTGAAATAATTGCAAAAGAGCTGTTGACCCGGGAAGTGCTTTTTCAAAGTGATTTAGAGCAATTGATTGGCAAACGCCCGTTTGAGGAAAAGAAACCGGCAGATGTGGTGCACGACCACCATCATCACGGTGAAAATTCGTCTTCCAATGGCTCCGAAGGCGGCGGTATTAGCGCTGGTGTTCCACCTGCTGAAATTATACCTAAACCATAATGTAATGAAGATATCTCCTGCAAAGGAAAATATGCTTAAAAAAATACGAAAGGCACTGAGTACACCAGTGCCTTTGCCTTTTCCTCAAAGTGAAGGAAATAATTCGATGTTTCTACCCTCCGCCGATGATGCTGAAATTGTTTTTGCTGAGGCATTTGGAAAACTCGGTGGTCGTTTTTTATATTGCGCCAGCGAAGCCGAAATGCTGCAGCAATTATCCCTTCTTATTCAGCAAAGGCAGTGGAAAGAGGTCTTTTGTAAAGAAACCCTGCTGAAAGAAAAGCTTGCCGCGTTAAATTTTGCAGGGTTTTCTCAAAAGCCGCTACCCCTGGCAGATGTGGCCATTACCGGCTGTGAAGCTTTAATAGCAAGAACAGGATCCATCATGATGAGCGCTGCGCAGCAAAGCGGCAGAACAACCAGCGTGTATGCCCCCGTGCATATTTGCGTGGCTTATGTTAATCAACTGGTGTATGATATAAAAGACGGGCTGCAACTGATAAAAGAAAAATACACGGGCAAATTGCCTTCGCTTATTACTTTTGCAACCGGCCCCAGCCGAACAGCCGATATTGAAAAAACTTTGGTAGTTGGGGTACATGGGCCTAAAGAAGTATTTGTGTTTTTGGTAGAGAATTGAAGCATTCATTTTATCTTGCACAGATGCAGGTTCTTACAGGAAAAAAAATATACTTTCTTTCTGACTTTCACCTGGGGGTTCCCGATCATGCTTCAAGCCTGAAACGGGAAAAGCTAATTGTTCGCTTTCTTTCCGAAGTAAAAGAAGATGCTGCAGCCATTTTTATCGTTGGTGACCTTTTTGACTTTTGGTATGAATATAAAAAAGTTGTACCCAAGGGGTTTGTCCGCATTTTAGGCAAATTAGCGGAATTAACAGACAGTGGTATACCACTTTATTTTTTTGTAGGCAATCACGATATGTGGATGGATGGTTATTTTGAAAAGGAACTGAACATCCCTGTGTTTTACGAACCGCAGCATTTTGAATTCAATGGAAAACAGTTTCTGGTAGGGCATGGCGACGGACTGGGTCCCGGCGATAAGGGATACAAGTTTTTAAAAAAAATATTTCGCAACAAAATATGCCAGTGGTTGTTTGGTATTTTACCTCCTTATATCGGTATGGGTATTGCGCATCGCTCCAGTAAAAGCAGTCGTGCAGCAACCGGTGAAGATGATGCCCGGTTCCTGGGTGAGGATAAGGAATGGCTGATCAGTTATTGCAGAGATGTGCTGCAAAAAAAACATTACGATTATTTTATTTTTGGTCACCGCCATCTTCCCATTGATTTTACATTGAATGATAACAGCAGGTACATAAATTTGGGCGACTGGATCCGGTATAATAGTTATGCTGTATTTGACGGACAGAATCTTAAACTGAAATACTATCAACCCTGATGCGCTTTTCTCTTATCATATTACTGTGTTGCTGTACTTTTTGTGTACAGTCGCAAACAGATTCCGCTGGCAAGGCATCAGGCACTTCCTTCTTGCCTCCTGTTTCCATATATCGCGGCCAGGTTAAACAGTTCGCCGCCGATAACCTTGGAAATGTTTATGTGCTTACGCCTGCAGGCCTTTTAATAAAACTTAACAACAAGGGCGATTCCCTGAATGTTTTTAATGATGTTCGCCGCTATGGAACAGTGTATGCTATAGATGTTACGAATCCTATGAAAGTGTTGTTGTATTATAAGGATTTTTCAACGGTAGTAATGCTGGATCGCTACCTGAGCAGGATAAATATGATAGATCTGAGAAAGTCAGGCATTTTTCAGGCAAAGGCGATGGGGTTGTCGTACGATAATAATGTGTGGATATTTGATGAGCAATCTGCAAAGCTTAAAAAAATTGATGAAACCGGCAGGGTGCTTAGTGAAACGACAGACCTGCGGCAGGTATTGGATGTTATACCGTCGCCACATACCCTTATAGACAGGGATGGCTTTGTGTATGTTTATGATGATACAAAGGGGTTGTATGTATTTGATTATTATGGAGCGCTTAAAAATACCCTGTTGCTCCCCGGCATCACCGATTTGAGGGTAATTGGCAAAACCATTGCAGGACGCAGGCAGAATAAATTAGTGAGATATACATTGGGAACGCTGGAGTTGCAGGAGCAGCCTTTACCGGCAACTATACAGGATGCGGAAAAAATTTACATTACACAGCAGGGTATTTATGTGCTTAATGAAGCGGGTATTGAAAAGTATCCCTATCACTATAGATAGAAAAATATGAATGATTTTTTGAACAGGATGGTTTTAAATAACAGCATAGGAGATTACCTTGCTATTGGGCTGATCATTTTGGGAATGTACCTGTTGAAAAAATATTTTAGCAGGCCTATTGTTGCTGCTATTATTTTTTTATCGAAGCGAATGGGGAGAAAAATAGACCGGCAGGCTTTTGTTGACCTGATCCTTGCTCCCCTGGAATATTTCATCATTATACTAACTGCTGTTATCGCACTTTCTTCTCTGAATTTCCCCGAAATACTGAGATATAATTTTTATAAAACAGATACCAAAACAATCATTGACCGCATTGCAATAACACTCCTTATTGTTTCCTTTTTCTGGCTGTTGTTGCGGATGATTGATTACCTGGCATTGGTTATTGCGAAGAATAACCAGAGTGAAGAAATGCAGGGAGAGCACCAATTGGTTATATTCATTAAAGATTTTTTAAAAGCTATTGTAAGTATAGCCGGTTTATTAACCGTCATCAAGTTTGCTTTCCGGTACCAGATTATGGACCTCCTCACCGGACTGGGAATAGTAGGCGTGGCGCTGGCATTGTCTGCAAGGGAAAGCCTGGAGAACCTGATCGCTTCATTTATCATTTTCTTTGATAAGCCTTTTGTAGTAGGCGATGTGCTTAAAGTACAGAATGTAACGGGTACGGTGGAAAGAATCGGTTTCCGGAGTACACGGTTACGCACAACCGAAAAAACATATGTAAGTGTGCCCAATAAGCAGATGGTGGATAGCATTGTAGATAACCTGAGCCTTCGCACCCAGCGCCGCGCCGATTTAAAACTGGAAATTGATACTGCTGCAACGGCGGAACAACTCCGTCAACTACTCGAGGGAATGAATGAAATTCTGCATCACCCGAAAATTGAAAACAGGAATCTTTTTTTAAACGACATTGTGCAACAGGGATATATAGTGCAAACTGATTATTATACTGCGCCCATACCGATGGATGAATTTAATGCTTTGAAGCAGGAAATAAATCTTAAAGTAATACAATTGATGGAAAAGCTGGGAATCGAAATATCGCAGTTGGTACCTAAAATGAGGCCCTGATTATAATTCCAAAGCAATGCCGGGTTTCCTGATGAAATTTTTTTGATTGCTATTTTTTTCAGGTTTTTGCATTTTTGTGCAGGTATTTGGTGTATTTTTAAGGTGCCAAAGCTCAGCTTATGCAAAAAGCAATACAACTGGACCCTTTGCTATGGAAGGACTTCCGTTCAAGAATATTTTTTTTAAACGTTAAACAAAAAAAGCCCCCGGCAATACAGGAACATTTGCCTGGTTACGGGAGCAGGTCACTTCACAACAATATCCGCTCCCGTATATTCAACTGTATCAGGAACAAAAATTTTATTACAGGCCGTCCATCTCCCGGCTTACAATGGCCGGTATTTTATTTACCATTCCATACATCAAAAACACAATTATGAGAAAAATGCTCCATGGCGCGGTGGTCCTCACACTACTGCTGTTTTTATTGCCTCCAATACTGCAGGCACAGGAAAGAACTGTTAGGGGCACCGTATTGTCTGCTGAAGATAATACAGCATTAACAGGCGTTACCATCACGGTAAAGGGCACCCGACGCGTTACGCAAACGGACGCCGGTGGGAATTTCAGCATTCAGATTGCCCCGGGCCAAACACTGCAGGTTTCATATGTAGGGTATGAAAACCAGGAAGTAACGCCCGCAAACAATGACGTGTTGCAGATCCGGTTGCAGGTAGCGGCCGGGAGCATGGGAGAAGTAGTTATAACAGCGCTGGGCATTAAAAAAGAAAGGAAGGCGCTTGGCTATTCGGTTTCCGACCTGAATGCGGAAGAGCTAATGAAAAACAAGAACACCAATGTTGTTAATTCTTTAGCGGGTAAGGTTCCCGGTGTAAATATTACTCAATTCAGCGGTTCTGCAGGCGCCGGAGCATCTATCACTATCCGTGGTGGTAACTCGACGTCGGAGGGCAGGCAAAACCAGCCTCTATTTGTTATTGATGGTATTATATATGATAACTCCACTACGGTTACCGGTAATACGGGCACCGATGGTATGAGTCGCAGCAATACAACTTTTTCAAACCGTATCATGGACGTGAACCCCGAAGATATTGAAACCCTCTCGGTATTGAAAGGTGCGGCAGCAGCGGCATTGTATGGCTCCCGTGCAGCCGACGGCGTTGTTGTTATTACTACTAAAAAAGGAGCGGAAGGAACGGTAAAGGTTGATGTTACCAGCAGGGTAAGCACCTCCTGGGCAAACAAGCTGCCCGAGGTTCAAACTGCGTATGGCCCCGGTTCTTATTCCGTTAATGGCGTTTTGACCAAAGAAGGTATTTATAGTTCATGGGGAGAAAAGACCACATCTTCAGATCAATTGTACGATAATATCGGTAATTTCTTTCAAAAGGGCATGGTGTATGATAATAATGTAAATGTATCGGGCGGTTCTAAAAACGGTTCTTTTTATTTGTCGGGATCTAACTTTGATCAGACAGGCATTGTTCCCAACACCAGCTACGACAAAACTACTTTCCGGTTTAATGGCGAACAGAAATACGGGCGTTTGACCCTGAATGCGAATGTTGCCTATTCTGTTGCCAAAACCAACAGAACACTCACTACCGCCGGGTTATATGGAAGCGGAGTTGGAAGTATGCAGGCATTGTACGGCTGGCCCCAAACATTGGATATAAGCCATTATATCAACGAGGATGGGACACAATTTCGTCCTTATGCCGGAATTATTACCGAACTGCAGGATGATATAGACAATCCCTATTGGATCATTAACCAGGACAAATTAACATCACAAACCAAACGTATCACCGGGGGTGTGAACGGTAATTATAAAATTGCAAGCTGGTGGGATGTTACAGCGCGATTGGGTTACGACCAGTATAGCACGGATGATTATACCTATATCGCCCCGGGTTCTGCCGTGGCCCCGCTGTACCAGAACGGAAGATTGAGCAAGCCGATGTATGATTATACATTCATTACAACAACGGTAATGAGTAATTTTCATAAAACATTCGGGGATTTTGATACACACCTGATGTTGGGCACTACTTCGGAGAATACCAAAACAAGCAGACAAAATCATTGGGGATACAATTTTGTTACGGCCGGTACGATCAGCTTTAATAATATTGGTATGGAAAATAAGTTTTTTACTGATGCAACAGGAAATAAGCGACTGATGGGCGCTTACGGAGAAGTTGGCTTATCTTATAAAAGCATTGTATTCCTTACCGCAACAGGACGCAATGACTGGTCATCTACATTACCTTTAGAGAACAGATCTTATTTTTATCCTTCTGTGAGCGGCTCTCTTGTTTTTACAGAGTTGTTGCCAAAGAACAACATTCTTTCTTTCGGAAAACTCAGGGCAAGCTGGGCGCAGGTGGGAAAGGATGCAAATTCGTATGCTACCAATACCTATGTGTGGCCCCCGTACACGATAGGCTCTTATGTGCTGGTGGGCAACCAGTGGGCTGCGGGCAACCCTATTTTAAAGCCCGAAATTCAAAATTCCTGGGAAATCGGGGGAGAGTTTAAATTCCTGAACGGCCGTATTGGCTTAGACTATACCTATTACCATAGCCAGACAAAGAACCAGATTGCGCAGCCACGTTTAGCACAGTCCGGAGGCTTTATTTTCAGTTCGCTCAATACCGGCTCTGTTATCAACAAGGGTATGGAAATAATGCTTACAGGTAAGGCGATATCGCAAAGAAATTTCGGATGGGACATCACATTCAATTTCTCCTATAATAAAGGAAGGTTAGGAGAATTCCTCCCGGGGGTATCTTATTTTTACCCGACAGATGCCCAGTTTGGAACAGTAAAAGCAGCATCTGTTCCAAACGGGGGATATTTTCTGGGGATGACCGGTCAGCCTTATTTGCGTGAAGTAGATTCAAAAGGAGATGAAATTCCAAACGGCCGCTATCAGGTTGATCCTGCAACCGGGCTGTATAAATTGAATACTACCAACCCGGTTGTTGGTAACCGTGAACCAAGTTTCATTGGCGGGATCAGCAATACTTTACGGTACAAACAGCTCTCCTTATCATTTCTTCTCGACATACGCAAAGGTGGAGATGTGTTTAACGGTACCGAATATGCATTGGTCGTAGACGGTTTAAGCAATAGGACTTTGCTGAATGACCGGCAATCGGTAACCGTAACCGGTGTCAACAGCGTAACAGGAGAAGATTTTACGCAAACTTACGATGCAGGCCAATCCTATACCATCGGCGGTACAACGTATGCGGGCACAAACATGATCCAGCGATACTGGTCGAATTACGCAGCTAATTCCTATAATTTTATTACGTCGGTAAACTGGGTGAAGCTGCGATCTTTATCATTAATGTACGACTTCTCCGATGTATTGAAGGGTCAGAAGGTTATTAAAGGGCTTACAGCAACAGCAGTAGGCACCAATTTATTTACCTGGACAAATTACAAAGGAATGGATCCTGAAGTAAGCGCAGCAGGCGGAACGGGAGGTTCGGGTTCTACTGGTATTGATTATTTGGGAGTGCCTGCAGTAGCAAGCTTCACATTTGGAGTAAATATTACATTTTAATTAATGAAAAAAATAATTATGAAAAAGTTGATCTATATAATAC
>CAMPJQ010000026.1 GCA_946886925.1 uncultured Terrimonas sp. | reverse complement strand
TCATGATACTACACCTCAATCACCTTCCGTATTCTTTCTTCGTGCTTTCGTGGCTTAGTGGCAAAACATTCGTTTTCGCCTCCGGCGATAAGCAAAAAAAATCCATCCCGGAGACCCGGAACGGATTTGTGTAGGTTTATATATTCCTAACCGTCCTAAAATGATTTTTTAGCTGCAACCCATGCTGTTGCCACAGTTCAGGCATTTATAACAGGTGCCACTCCGCACGGTAATGTGTCCGCAGGTATTACAGGCGGGAGCATCACTTTGCATGCTTTTAAGATGCTGGCTTACCACATTTGCACTGGCTGCAGACCTTTGCGCCTTAGATGGCTGAACCGAAGAACCGCTATTGGGCGAAGCTCCAACCACTCTTACATCACTCAGCGCCGGTGGCTTGGCATATTCCAACCCTGTTGGCACATCGTCCCAATCATCAGTACCCGCATTTCCAATTTCCGGCTTATCTAATACATGCACCAGGTCTGTCCTTCCCAGATACTCATATGCGAGGCAACGGAAAACAAAATCTACAATAGAGGTAGTAGACTTGATATTCGGGTGGTCTACCATGCCGGCCGGCTCAAACTTGGTGAAAACAAATTTTTCTACAAATTCTTCTAATGGCACTCCATACTGGAGTCCAACAGAAACCGATATGGCAAAGCAGTTCATCAGGCTGCGTAAAGTAGAACCCTCTTTTGCCAGGTCAATGAAGATCTCACCCAGGGTGCCATCTCCATACTCCCCTGTGCGGAGAAAAAGCGCCTGCCCGTTTATTTTGGCTTTTTGGGTAAAGCCACGGCGTTTGGCAGGCAGGGTCTTTCTTTCCACAATCATTGACAACTGGCGCTTTAACTTGGTATCGGTTGATTCCTGCATGCGTTTGTGCAGTTCATCCAGCAATTCATCCACAGTAAGCTTGCCCATATCAATAAAATGGCTGTCCTGTGCAGGTGTAGCTTCTGCACGCTCTTCTTTTTCTTTGACCTTTGCCTTCTTTGTGTCACTTTTATTGCTTAGCGGCTGACTGAGTTTTGATCCGTCGCGGTATAAAGCGCAGGCTTTTAACCCCAGTTCCCAGCTAAGCATATATGAATTGGCTATTTCATCTACCGTTGCTTCATGAGGCAGGTTAATGGTTTTGGAGATCGCCCCGCTTATAAAAGGTTGTGCGGCAGCCATCATACGGATATGCCCGTGCGCATGGATAAAGCGTTCGCCTTTTTTACCACATTTGTTGGCGCAATCAAATACGGGATAATGTTCCTTTTTCAGATGCGGCGCCCCTTCAATGGTCATAGTACCGCATATATAGTCGTTTGCCGCTTCAATCTGGGCTTCTGTAAAGCCTAATGCTGCAAGCAGGTTAAAGTTCCAATCGTTGTACTGCTCAGGTGTAAAGCCAAGCCGTTCTAAGCAGGGTTCCCCTAAAGTAAATTTATTGAATACAAACCCAATCTCAAATGCAGAAGCGAGTGCAGCATCCAGCTTTTTAATCTCTTCGGCTATGAATCCCTTTTCGCTCAATGTTTGAGGATTAATAAAAGGAGCGCCGGCAAATGCGGCAGAACCAACAGCGTATTTAACAATAGCGTCAACTTCTTTTTGATTATACTTCAGGTTTTTCAATGCCTGTGGCACAGACTGGTTAATGATCTTGAAATAACCGCCGCCGCTCAGCTTTTTAAATTTCACTAAGGCAAAATCAGGCTCTACACCGGTAGTATCGCAATCCATAACCAGTCCTATAGTTCCGGTAGGAGCTATAACAGTGGTTTGTGCATTCCGGTATCCGTATTTCTCTCCCATTTCCACAGCCTCATCCCATGCATTGCAGGCAGCTTTTAGCAGGTAGTCCGGGCAATATTTAGCATGAATGCCCTGTGGTTTGATGCTCAGTTGCTCATATTCATCGGCATCATATGCGGCAAGGCGGTGGTTACGCATTACGCGCATCATGTCTTCCCTGTTTTCTTCATACCGGGCAAAGGCTCCCAGGTGTTGCGCAATTTCAGCAGATGTTTTATAAGAAACACCAGTCATAATTGCCGTAATTGCGCCGGCAATGCCGCGGGCTTCTTTGCTGTCGTAAGGAATGCCGCTTATCATAAGCATAGAACCGAGGTTGGCATATCCCAATCCCAGGGTTCTGTAATCATATGAAAGCTGGGCCACCTCTTTAGAGGGGAATTGCGCCATAAGCACAGATATTTCCAGAACAGTAGTCCAGAGACGCACGGTATATTCGAAGCCCTTTACATCAAAAACGTTGTTGTCTTCATTAAAAAACTTACGAAGGTTTACCGATGCGAGGTTGCAGGCAGTATTGTCTAAGAACATATACTCACTACAAGGGTTGGAGGCCCGGATACGTCCACCTTTGGGGCTGGTATGCCATTCATTGATGGTGGTGTCGTATTGGGTACCCGGGTCTGCACAACGCCAGGCTGCATACGCAATCTGGTTCCATACTTCTTTGGAAGGTACTTTTTTCATTACCCTTCCGTCAGAACGCGCCTTCAGTTCCCAATCCTCGTTATTTTTGAGTTTTTCAAAGAAATCATTTGAAATGCGGATCGAATTATTTGAATTTTGACCGCTCACTGTTTTATAGGCCTCTCCTTCATAATCGGATGCATAACCAGCGGCAATCAATGCAGCTACTTTATTTTCTTCCTCTACTTTCCAGTTAATAAATTCCATTATTTCCGGGTGATCAAGGTCAAGGCATACCATTTTAGCAGCACGACGGGTAGTGCCACCGCTTTTAATAGCGCCTGCTGCCCTGTCGCCAATCTTTAAAAAGCTCATCAATCCGGATGAAGTGCCGCCTCCACTCAATTTTTCGCCTTCTCCACGTATATTGGAATAATTAGTGCCTACGCCGCTGCCATATTTGAATATACGGGCTTCTCTTACCCACAGATCCATAATACCACCTTCATTTACCAGGTCGTCTTCAACACTTAATATAAAACAGGCATGAGGCTGCGGGCGCTCGTATGCCGAAGTTGATCTTTTTAATTTATCATCTTTTGGATCTACATAATAATGTCCCTGTGGTTTTCCTTTAATGCCATAGCTTTCATATAATCCGGTGTTAAACCATTGCGGACTATTGGGCACGCAGGCCTGGTTTAAAATACAATACACCAGTTCTTCATAAAACACCTGTGCATCTTGTGCGGAAGCAAAATAACCATACTTTTCTCCCCATACTTTCCAGCAATTGGCCATACGATGCGCAACTTGTTTTGCTGAAGTCTCGCGCCCCAGGGATCCGTCGGGCTGAGGTACGCCAGCTTTGCGAAAATATTTCTGTGCTATTATATCCGTAGCTATCTGGCTCCATTGTTTGGGAACTTCTACATTTTTCATTTCAAATACGATTTCCCCATTGGGATTGCGTATTACAGAACTGCGGTAATCGTATTCAAACTGATCAAAAACATCTGCTCCATCTCTGGTAAAGAGACGGTGATACTTCAAGCCACCGCTTTGTTTTTCATTTGTCATAATTATGTTGGGTTTGATAAGTTTTGTGATAAGTTAAGTTACTATTATCAAATGATAAGAGGACGAAAATATCAGGCTTAATTGTTTTGTCAAACTGTTAAATATCAACAGCGTGTGGATAAGTGCCAAATAGGTAATACAGGGTTTGGTTTTATTACTTCTTCACATCCGTTTGAAAAAAAATTTGGTTTTACGGCTAAAGTTTTTTAAATATTATTAAAGCATTGGTTAACACTGTACTGCCCGGCATTTGCAGACAGGATGCAGATTTCCTGAAATTTAACTTTTTCCTTTTGCCGGATATATTTTTACTCATCAGGATAGAAGTATTCATAAAACCATGCCATTTTAAAACCGCGGGAACATTTAAATATTTGCATTTACCACAACAATGCGTTTTGCGTACTTTTACCCGGCGCTTCCTTATATTTACGATGCAGCAATATTATTTTTTTAAACAGGGCTAACCCAAAAACTTTTTGCATTTTTGCAAATAAGGAATTCACAGCATGACCGATCTCATTTATCAATCCATAGCAGGCAAAAAAAAGGCGGGTAAGAAATCATTTGCCGTACTTATTGATCCCGATAAAGTAGACGAACAGAAGATAACGGAGCTGTCGGACATCACCGCTGAAGCCAACGTGGATTATTTATTAGTAGGGGGAAGCCTTGTGATCAGCAATCACTTAGATGAAGTAGTGAAACAGATCAAAAGACAATGCAGCATACCGGTAATACTTTTTCCCGGTACCCCTTCGCAGGTTAGCCGTTATGCCGATGCGCTGCTTTACCTTTCCCTGATTTCGGGCAGAAATGCCGAACTCCTCATAGGGCAACATGTTATTTCGGCGCCTTTTGTTAAGCAAAGCGGACTGGAAATTATTTCAACCGGTTATATGGTTATTGATGGCGGGGCTCCTACAACGGTTTCCTATATCAGCAATGCCACACCCATACCGTCCAATAAAAATGAAATTGCCATGTGCACGGCTATGGCGGGTGAAATGCTGGGCATGAAACTCATTTATATGGACGCCGGCAGCGGCGCTGAACGGCCCATTACCGAAGCAATGATTGCCGGTGTGGCCAACGCAATTGAGGTTCCCCTTGTTGTTGGCGGAGGCATAACCGATCCTGAGAAGGCCTACCTTAACTGCAAAGCCGGCGCAGACGTAATAGTGGTAGGCAATGCCATAGAAAAGGACATTTCCCTTATAAAAGAAATAAGCGCCGCTGTACATAGTACGCCGGTCCGTTTATAGATATATTTACCTCATTTTCAAAATTTCACATAAAAAATACCCCTGCAAGTAAAAAAAGTATTTTCTTTGCATCGTCAAAAAACTTATTAAAGCTCAGCTATAATGCAAAAAAATCTCACCATAGTACTCGCTGATGTGTTTGCCAAGGCAGACACTACATTGCGTGGGGTTTTTCCTGTTCTGCCAGGAGCAGTTTTTTTCTGTCCCCAAACCCCCTTCCGGGTGCGACGTTGATACATTTTACCATAGCACACCCACCGTTATGGAAAAAAGACCGCATCAGAAAAGCTGATGGCGGCGTGGTGGCAGTTACCCCCTTCTATTACTCGCTATTTAAGGAACAAAAAGAATGAAAACGCAGGAACAATTTCAGATACTCATTGCCAATGAAAGCCACCTCAGCTTTGCACAGATCATTTGTGATGAAATGGCTTCTTCTGCCAAAGCCCGGGGAACAGGCATCGCCAAAAGAAGCCCCGAATACATACAACAAAAAATGCGTGAAGGCAAAGCAGTGATCGCCTTTAACAAAGAAGGAATTTGGGCAGGGTTTTGCTATATTGAAACCTGGAGTCACGGTGAATATGTAGCCAACTCCGGTCTCATTGTTGCACCCCCATTCCGAAAAGGCGGGTTGGCGCGCGCCATTAAAAGGAAAATATTTGAGCTGAGTCGTAAATTATACCCCGAAGCAAAAATATTTGGGCTTACCACGGGGTTGGCAGTAATGAAGATCAATTCCGAACTCGGATATGAGCCGGTTACTTATTCAGAATTAACGCAGGATGAGGCTTTTTGGGCAGGTTGCAAAAATTGTGTAAACTACGACGTATTGATGAGCAAAGAACGGAAGAACTGCTTTTGCACAGCTATGCTCTATGACCCCAAAGACCATTCCGCACCGGAAGAAACCAAAGAAGCGTTCCGGCAACATTCCAAATTATACGAACGCTTTATGCGTATCAAGAAATGGAAACTGCTGCAGCCTTTCTTAAAAAAGGATAGAGAAGAATCCAAAAGCAGGCACAATATGAAGACAATATTGCATTTTTTCTTTAACCTGTAGCTTTGCGGTTCTGAATATATGCTTTAGGGTACCAGTTAAAAAGTAAAAGCTAATGAAAAAAATTGTTTTGGGTTTTAGCGGCGGATTAGATACCTCCTATTGTGTAAAGTATTTGAGTGAAGACAAAGGCTATGAAGTACATTCTGTTATTGTAAATACGGGCGGGTTTACTGAAGATGAGCTGAAAAAGATTGAAGCGCATGCTTATACTCTTGGGGTAAAAACACATACTACCGTTGATGCGGTATTGTCGTATTATGATAGCATCATCAAATACCTGGTATACGGAAATGTATTAAAAAACAACACCTATCCTTTAAGCGTAAGCGCCGAAAGGCTGAGCCAGGCGCTGCACATTGCGGAGCATGCAAAAAAGCTGCATGCCGATGCAGTAGCGCATGGCAGCACAGGAGCGGGCAACGACCAGGTACGGTTTGACATGATCTTCCATATTATGATTCCCGGTGTGGAGATCATTACTCCTATCCGGGATCTGAAACTTAGCCGTGAAGCAGAAATAGCTTACCTTAAGGACAAAGGAGTACAGATGAATTTTGAAAAAGCCGTATACTCCATCAATAAAGGGCTGTGGGGCACAAGTGTAGGCGGTAAAGAAACCTTATCATCCAAAGGCATATTGCCCGAAGAAGCATGGCCTACACAGGTTACCTCATCGGAGGCAAGGGAGGTAAAGCTAAGTTTTACAAAAGGTGAGCTGACCGGCGTGGATAACCAGTCTTTTGGTCATCCCACAGGAGCAATTCAATATCTGCAAACCATTGCCGGCCCTTATGGCATAGGGCGCGATATTCATGTGGGTGATACCATTATTGGCATAAAAGGACGTGTAGGATTTGAAGCAGCGGCGCCCATGATTATATTAAAAGCCCATCATGCGCTGGAAAAGCATGTGCTTACCAAATGGCAGCTTAACTGGAAAGACCAGTTGGCGCAGTTTTACGGCAACTGGCTGCACGAAGGACAGATACTGGACCCTGTAATGCGAAATATTGAAGCTTTTTTAGAAAATTCGCAGCAAAATGTTACCGGTGAAGTATTTGTTCAGTTGTTGCCTTACCGTTTCCAGATCATTGGTATTGAATCGCCTTATGATTTAATGAACAGCAGGTTTGGAAAGTATGGCGAAATGAATACTGGCTTCACCGGCGAAGACGTAAGAGGATTCAGCAAGATTTTTGGCAACCAGGTTTCTATACACCATTTAGTAAATAAACAGGTATAAGGCAAAAGGTGTAAGGCAATACCTTATCGTTTATGCCCTAAACCACATACCACGATACACGATGAAAATAAAAGCAGGGATAATAGGGGGCGCGGGATATACCGGCGGGGAACTGATCAGGTTATTACTGAACCATCCCGGTGTTGATTTTTCTTTTATTCACAGCCGCAGCAATGCGGGCAAACCACTTTATTCGGTTCACCAGGACCTGCTGGGAGATACGGATTTAATATTTACCAGTGACTTGGCCCCTGTACAAAATGGCTATCTCGATGTTTTGTTTTTATGCCTGGGCCATGGTGAGTCAAGAAAATTTCTTTCAGAAAATACAGTGGGGGAGCATACCAAAATTATTGACCTTGCAAATGATTTCAGGCTCAACGCTCAGTCCACTATTGGCAAACGCAGTTTTGTATACGGCCTGCCTGAAATAAACAGGGAGGCGATACAATCGGCGCACGATATTGCCAACCCCGGGTGCTTTGCCACCGCTATACAGTTGGGGTTGCTTCCCTTAGCAAAAGCAGGATTGTTAGAGGAGGTGTATACCACGGGCATCACCGGCAGCACCGGTGCCGGGCAAAGCCTTTCATCCACCGCTCATTTTAGCTGGCGCGCAAACAATATACAAGCTTACAAAACCTTAACCCACCAGCATCTCGGAGAAATTGCACAGTCGCTTGTGCAGGTATCACCTTCCAGCGGTCGTGAGCAACAACTCAATTTTGTGCCGTGGCGTGGCGATTTTACCCGTGGCATTTTTATAAGTTCCACTATACATTGTGAGCGACCGTATGAAGAATTGCTCCGGTTGTATAAAGCTTTTTATAAAGATCAGCTGTTTACTATAGTAAGTGATTTGCCTATTTTTTTAAAACAGGTGGTCAATACCAATAAATGCATTATTCAGTTGGAGAAAGTAGGTACTAAACTGGTGGTACATTCCATTACCGATAATTTATTAAAGGGCGCCTGCGGACAGGCTGTTCAAAATATGAACCTGATGTTTGGGATTAATGAAACAGCAGGGTTGAGACTGAAGAGTGCGGGATTTTGAAAAGGTACAGAGTAAAAGGTGTAAAAACACAAGGTTGGAAAGGCAACTTGACACCTGCAACCAGTAACAGATATATTTGGCCAACTGATATTTAAAACACCAACCATGCGTGATTACAAACCCTGAAGTTTAGAGCAAAGACCAAAGTTGTATTTGTATACAAAAAGATACTGCAGTGAAATTTCCGAAAGAAGAAAAATATAAGAGAGCAATGTTGATCGCCTTTAGAAAATTCTTACGACGATGAACACGCTACCTTATACCCTACATCTTATATCTTAAATACTAACTAAATAACTTTAACATACATGAACTTATTCGACGTCTATCCCATTAACAATATCAATATTGTAAAAGCCAAAGGTTCTTATGTGTGGGATGATAAAGGAGAACAATATCTTGACCTGTATGGCGGGCATGCGGTAATTTCAATAGGGCATACACACCCCCATTGGGTTCAGCGTATAGAAGAACAATTAAAAAAAATAGCCTTCTATTCCAATTCCATTAAAATTCCTTTACAACAGGAGTTTGCGACCAAACTTGGGCGGCTATCCGGCAAGGAAGACTACCAGTTATTTTTGTGCAACAGCGGCGCCGAGGCCAATGAAAATGCTTTAAAGCTGGCCTCCTTTCATAACGGCAGGAAGAAAGTGGTAGCTTTTAGTAAATCTTTTCACGGACGTACATCATTAGCAGTATCCGTTACGGATAATAAAAATTATATCGCCCCCGTAAATGAAACCGGGAATGTGATCTTCCTTCCGTTCAACGATGAGCAGGCTTTAGAAGATTGCTTTGCAAAAAATGGAAAAGAAATTTCTTCGGTTATCATAGAAGGCATACAGGGCGTTGGCGGCATTAATGTGGCGGAGGACAGTTTTTTGAAAAAGATCCGCAGTTTATGTGATGAATATAGTGCAGTATACATTGCCGATAGTGTGCAATGTGGATATGGCAGAACAGGGAAGTTTTTTAGTCATGATTTTGCGGGTGTAAAAGCCGACATCTATTCTATGGCCAAAGGCATGGGCAATGGATTTCCGGTAGCAGGTATCATTATTGCACCGCATATTAAGCCCAAACATTTTCAGTTGGGTACCACATTTGGCGGCAACCATTTAGCCTGTGTCGCAGCACTGGCAGTATTAGAAGTGCTGGAAGCGGAAAAATTATTAGGAAATGCGGTAATGGTAGGTAAATATCTGAAAGAAGAGTTAAAAAATATTCCTGACCTGAAAAACGTTCGTGGCAGGGGTTTGATGATCGGGTTTGATGTGCCCGAGGCATTGAAAGATCTAAAAAAGAATCTGCTGCTGAACCAGAAAATATTTACAGGAGAAGCTAAGCCCAATGTCATTCGCTTATTGCCTTCTCTGGCTTTGAAAAAAAGAGACGCTGAAGATTTTATTGAGGCCATCAAAGAAGAGATTGCTGCCGTGGCTGTTCAGGAAGCATAACCATACGTGTTTCGGGCACAGAAGAAGAATAGGTTGGTAAAATATTTTACGCTTTTATAATCATTAAGAAATGGGTTTCGAATCGAAAGGACTGCTCCAAATTCCATCATCCGGTATTGCCCGGTTTGTTTCTGCAAATGATGTACGGGATATTGATGCTTTGGCAAAGCTGGCTTTAACATACAAGGCAGATCCGTTCATGCACAAAACAAAGGGGCTCAATAAACGCATAGGCCTGTTATTCCTGAATCCCAGTATGCGAACCCGTTTAAGCACGCAAATTGCTGCGCAGAATTTAGGCATGGAAGCCATCGTATTTAATGTAGGCAGTGAAGGCTGGGCTTTGGAATTTGAAGATGAAGCTATTATGAGCGGCAACAAAGTGGAACATG
The DNA here is from genome assembly GCA_946886925.1 of uncultured Terrimonas sp. Next base: position 2,220 of record CAMPJQ010000026.1, on the reverse strand, counting down.
TAAAAGATGCGGCCCCCATTATGGGTAAATATTTTGACATTCTTTGTATCCGCACATTCCCTTCTTTAAAGAACAGGGAAGACGATTACAGCGAGTTATACATCAATCAATTTATTAAATATGCCGGCATTCCGGTAATAAGTCTTGAAAGCGCCACATTACATCCTTTACAAAGTTTAACAGACATTATAACCATTACCGAGACATTGCAAAATCATAAATCAAAAACCATAAACCATAACCCCTAAATCGTACTCACCTGGGCCCCGCATGTAAAGGCATTGCCTCAGTGTGTAGCCAACAGTTTTTCGCAATGGGTTAATGCATGGGGAGAAGCTGATTTTACGATTACTCATCCTGAAGATTACGAGTTGGATGAAAAATTTACAAAAGGTGCAACCATCACCCATAACCAGGAAGAGGCGCTGAAAAATGCCGATTTTGTGTACGTAAAAAACTGGAGCACCTATAATGACTATGGGAAAATATATTGCAACGACCCCGAATGGATGCTGACCAATGAAAAGCTAAGTTTAACCAATAGCGCAAAAGTAATGCACTGCCTTCCGGTAAGGCGCAACGTAGAACTGAGTGACGAAATATTAGATGGCTCCAGCAGTATTGTTACCCAGCAGGCTTCCAACCGGGTTTGGGCAGCACAGGCGGTTTTGTCGGAAATTTTAACGCCCATCCCCTAAAGGGGTGCTGGCAGGAGTAAAATAGTTTGCATAACAACAATAAAACGAAGAAATAATTAAAAATTTGACATTTACATTAGCAGCAATATCGCAAACCATAAATAAGCTTACAAACTCCCCTTTAAGCCCGTCCGTACCGGCACAGTCGGGGGGTGGGGGCAAACCATCTCTTTTTGTAATAAAGATCGGGGGAAACATCATTGATGATGAAGAAAAGCTTTCTGCTTTCCTCCAGTCATTTGCTTCACTTCCACCAGGAACTGCACTTATACTGGTTCATGGCGGCGGAAAATTAGCCACCAGGCTGGCAGAAAAAGCGGGCATCAGGCAGCAACTGGTTGAAGGACGAAGAATTACCGACGCGGAAACATTGAAGATCGTTACTATGGTATATGCCGGTTACATCAATAAAAACATTGTGTCGCAGTTGCAGGCCCATGGCTGCAACGCGGTAGGACTGAGCGGTGCAGATGGCAATGCTATACTTGCTCACAAAAGAATAGCATCCGGGGATACAGACTATGGTTTTGCAGGAGATGTGGATGAAGTAAATACAGCATTTCTGAAAACATTACTGGAACAAAATTTTGCGGTAGTGCTTGCGCCCATTACACACAATAAAAAAGGGCAATTGCTCAATACCAATGCCGATACCATTGCACAGGAAACGGCCAAATCACTCTCCGCTTTCTATAATGTAACGCTTATCTATTCGTTTGAGAAAAGCGGCGTGCTGTTGGATACTGAAGACGACACAAGCGTTATTAAAGAAATCAGCCCCTCTTATTACCAGCAATTAAAATCACAACAAAAAATATTTGCCGGTATGATACCCAAATTAGACAATGCCTTTGCAGCACTGAACAGCGGCGTAAAGAAAGTGATTATCGGAAAAGCGGAAGCGCTGGATATGTTGCTTAATGGCAGTGCCGGCACAACCATCACCAATGAGTAATACCATTTCCATATTAACCGCCGAAGCAATTCATTTATTAAAAGAACTGATCGCCATACCTTCATTCAGTAAGGAAGAAGATCATACGGCCGAACGAATCGGTTTGTTTTTTGCTCAAAAAGGAATACCGAATTTCCGGATTGGCAATAACATATACGCCGCAAATAAATATTTTGATGAAAGCAAACCCACTATCCTGCTCAACTCGCATCACGATACGGTAAAACCCAATAAAGCATATACGCTCGACCCATTTAGCCCCGTAGAAAAAGACGGGAGGTTGTATGGACTGGGAAGCAATGATGCGGGCGGCCCGCTGGTTGCGCTGCTGGCATCTTTTTTATTTTTTTATGATCGTGCGGATCTGAAATACAATCTCGTATATGCAGCCAGCGCAGAAGAAGAAATTTCCGGAAAAAATGGTATTGAATATCTGCTGAATAGTCCTTCATTCAATCCGCCCGAAAGGCAGTGGGCCTTTGCGTTGGTAGGCGAGCCTACACAAATGCAGATGGCGGTGGCCGAGAAGGGCTTGCTGGTACTGGATTGCACCGCCATCGGTATTGC
>CAMPJQ010000025.1 GCA_946886925.1 uncultured Terrimonas sp. | reverse complement strand
GTTAAAATCATTGATGAAACGAAACAGGCTGTAAAATGTTACATTACTCTTTATTTTTAAAAAGCACGTAGGTTTGCAGCTTAAATATCTGCACATGAACAGGAAATTGACCGAGCGCATCCGCAGCGAAGTGGAAGAAATCCGCGAAAACGGTCTTTATAAAACTGAACGCATCATACAAAGCCCTCAGGGTGCTGATATAGAGGTAGCTGTGCCTGGGGAAAAAGATAAAAAAAAGGTAATTAATTTTTGCGCCAATAATTATCTCGGGTTATCCTCACACCCAAAAGTTATAGAAGCTGCGAAAAAATATATTGACCAAAGGGGCTATGGCTTAAGCAGCGTTCGGTTCATTTGTGGCACACAGGATATACACAAAGAACTGGAACATAAACTTTCAGCCTTCCTTGGAACAGAAGATACAATATTGTATGCTGCCGCTTTTGATGCAAATGGCGGCGTATTTGAACCCTTGTTCGACGACAGGGATGCGATTATTTCCGATGCGTTAAATCACGCTTCTATTATAGATGGTATAAGACTTTGTAAAGCACAGCGCTTCCGGTACGATCATAATAATATGAATGACCTGGAAGAAAAATTAAAAGATGCCCGGGCAGCCAGGAGCCGGATTATTGTAACCGACGGATCATTTAGCATGGATGGCACCATCGCCCAATTGGATGTCATATGCGCTTTAGCAGAAAAATATGATGCGGCAGTAATGACAGATGAATGTCACTCCACGGGTTTTTTGGGCAAAACCGGCAGAGGCACTCATGAATACAGAAATGTAATGGGCAAAGTAGATATCATTACCGGCACCCTGGGTAAAGCCCTTGGTGGCGCTTCAGGTGGTTTTACAAGTGGCAAAAAAGAAATAATTGATATGCTGCGGCAACGTTCACGTCCTTATCTTTTTTCCAATACGGTAGCGCCAAGTATTGTGGGAGGCTCTATAGCCGCACTGGACATGCTTAGTGAAACCACCGCGCTTAGGGATAAATTAGAATGGAATACAAAATATTTTCGAAGCAAAATGACAACGGCAGGTTTTGATATTAAACCAGGCGATCATCCGATTGTTCCTATTATGCTGTACGACGCACTACTGGCACAAAATATGGCATCACGGTTACTGGAAGAAGGCATCTATGTAACAGGGTTTTTCTTTCCGGTTGTACCTAAAGATAAAGCACGTATACGTGTACAGTTAAGCGCTGCACATGAGCAGCATCATTTGGATAAAGCTATTGATGCTTTTGCTACAGCAGGAAAAGAACTTGGAGTGATTAAATAAAGTGTTTGATTTGCTATTCTTTTACAAATAACATTCTCACAATTAAAATGAAAGTAAAATATTCTGCTTCCCCTTTTTTAGCAATTGTTGCTATTTTGCTATCCTCCTGTTCTATGAATAATGTGGAGCAGGATAATTCACTTAAAAAATATTTTGACCAAAATAAGGTAAATGGAAGTTTTGCTCTTTTTGACAACGGCAGAGGCAAATTCGTGATATACAATCTTAAAAGAGATACCACCCGTATACTGCCAGCATCCACGTTTAAAATAGTAAACGCCCTCGTCGCATTGCAAACGGGCGTTATAACGACCGACAGCACCATCATTAAGTGGGATGGGGTACAAAGAAATGTAAGCAACTGGAACCAGGATCTAAGCCTTGCACTGGCCTTTCGGTACTCCTCGGTTCCACATTTCCAGGAAATAGCGCGGCGTATTGGAAGAGATACGATGCAGAAATGGATAGACAGCCTTAAATATGGTAATATGAAAATTGGCCCGGCTATTGATTCTTTCTGGCTGGATAACTCGCTTCAGATATCCCCCGATGAAGAACTGGGATTGGTTAAAAAATTATATTTCGACCAGCTTCCTTTTAGAAAAGGGGTACAAAAAGCAGTAAAAGACATGATGTTGCAGGAAGACAACAGCAACTATATGATTAGCTATAAAACAGGATGGGGATTTAACGGCGAAAATCACGCCATTGGATGGGTAGTGGGATGGATAGAGGAAAACCGGCATCCCTATTTTTTTGTGCTGAACATTGAAACAGCAGACACCGAGGCTGATATTCCGGCAATCCGGCTGAATATTCTGAATGGCATACTTAAACAGAAAGGATTTTTTGAAGGAAAGATGTAGGGGAGAAGTGAAGGTTGAGAAGAGAGAAGGTGAGAAGGGAGAGGTCAATGAGTTATCAGCCCATCATTAATACGCTTAAACTGAAAGCCGATGGCTGATAGCCCAGAGCTAACCGCTAATATTTTTTTACGTTGATACGTTTTGAACATACCGAACATTTGTTATTGCTGTTGCTCATTCCGGTATTGATACTGCTATTTAAGGCAGTGCTCCGCTGGAAGAAAACCACAATAAAAAAAATTGGCGATGAAAGGCTGATAAGACAACTCATTCATGGCTTTTCTCCCCGCAGATATTTGACCAGGTTCGTGGTTGTATTGCTGTCATTTGGCTGCCTTATTATTGCAGCAGCCAACCTTCAGTCTGCAACCCTGGCAGAAAAAATAAACCGTCAGGGAATAGATATTATGATTGCGTTAGATGTAAGCAGGAGCATGCTTGCCGAAGATATTAAACCCAGCCGCTTAGAAAAGTCCAAACAATTTATAAGTAAGCTGATGAATAAACTGGAAAATGACAGGATTGGACTGGTCATTTTTGCCGGGAGGGCATACATGCAAATGCCACTTACCTCCGACCATACTGCTGCAGGGTTGTATGTAAGCAATGCCGGCCCCGATGCAGTACCAACCCAGGGTACGGTTATTAGTAATGCATTAAAAGTATGTAACAGCGGGTTTAATGCAAAAGATAAAAAATATAAAGCGGTGGTATTGATAACAGATGGCGAAGACCATGACGAAGAGGCCGTTAAAATGGCAAAACAGTTGGCCCAAAATGGGGTATTAATAAATACAATAGGAGTGGGCACAACCCAGGGTTCTCCTATTTTGAACCCCATTACAGCCGAAAGCAAACGCGACCTGCACGGTAATATTATAATATCCAGGCTTAATGAACAGGAATTGATAGACATTGCACATGAAGGCAGTGGCACCTACCAGCAATTAAACGATATAGAAACAGCAGTAGATAAAATAACGGAGCAGTTTGCAGGTATGGAGCAGAAAACGATTCAGGATAACCGCCTGCTCAATTACCGCAGCTTTTTTCAGTGGTTCCTGGTATTGGCTTTTGCCGGGCTTGCATGCGAATTGTTCATCAGTGAAAAAAAGAAAACCCTGTAGCATGAAGCTGATCCTGTTATATATAATACTTTTGTTCAGTATTCCTGCTTTTTCACAGGATATAACCCGGCTAATTGGAAAAGGCAATGAAGCTTACCGCCTGCAACAATATGAAGAAGCCATCACGGCTTATAAGGAGGCATTGAAAACAGATCCTAACAATGTGATTGCTTCGTATAATATGGGTAATGCTCTCTTTAAAGATAAAAAGTATGAAGAAGCAGCTGCTATTTTTGATAAAGCTGCCAGGTATACAACTGATAAAAAGCTGCAATCGCAGTTATTGTATAACAAAGGAGTGGCGCTAACGCAACAGAAAAAACTGGAGGAAAGTATAGATGCGTATAAACAAACCCTGCGTATTAACACTTCCGATACGCTTGCCCGTGAAAATCTGCAAAGAGCAATAAATGAACAGAAGCAACAACAGGAGCGGCAAAATCAAAAAGAAAAAAAGGAACAAAGAGAGAACAAACCAAAACCCAAACCCAACAAACTTAATAAGCAACAGGTAGAACAACTGCTTAAAGCATTAGAGGAACAGGAAAGAAAATTACATGATAAAATGATGAAAAAAGCTCCGGTTCCCGGCCAGCCTGATAAGGACTGGTAATGTTGTAAATGATGGGTATCCGGCGCCATTAACAACCACTGAAAACATAACTACTGCTGTTTCCGGTACCTGGCCAGGTTTACCAGCAGCACGCCAGCCAGTATAATGGCAAGCCCAGTAATTTGAAGAGCCGAAATCTTTTCACCGGCAAAAAAAACACCCAGTAATACAGCCACAACAGGATTCACATAAGCATGTGTGCTTACCTGTGTTGCCGGCCGAACTTTCAACAGCCATACATAAGCGCTGTACCCCAGCAAAGAACCCATAGTGACAAGGTATACAACTGCCAGCCAGGCTGAAGTTGAAACTTCGTGCCAGTTAAAGTCATTCCAGTCTTCCCTTATACTTCCGGTAACAGCATATGCTAATCCTGCTCCCATCATTTGCCAGCCCGAATTAACCGTACCTGAGAATGTGGCAGGCTTATATTTGGAATATAAAGAACCAGCCACCCAGGAAACAGAGCCAATAACCAGAACGCCTATGGAAATCACTTCCCATTTATCACCATTCCCCGACAGTGCATCGCCCATATTTTCTTTGAACAAAAAAATGATGCCAGTGAATCCCGTTACCAATCCGGATATTATCGCCGGACTGCTAAAGTTAGCCTTCCACTTGCCGTAGTCGAGCAGCACAAACCAGATAGGCGCCGAAGCAAGAAAGACCGCTACCACGGAACTGGCTAAAAACTGTTCCGACCATGCTACAGCTCCATTCCCTATAAAAAGTAAGAGGAACCCGATAAAAAAAGCGAATAGTATATCTTTCCATATAAACAGTTTTTCGCCATTCACCAGGCACCAGCCTGTCATAAGCAAACCGGCTGTGAGGAAACGAAATGTTCCCATTACTGTTACCGGCATATCCTGTATGGCCATTTGAATAAAAAAATAAGTGGACCCCCATACAATATAAATAACGGCAAAAGCAGCTATTATTTTTGCTGCAGAAATTCGCGGCGTTGAGCTCTCTTCCATTCTCCCTGATCTTTTAATTGATATGCTACTTCATTCCCGCAAGCAATCATTGGTGTGTTGAAGTGCTGTTCCCACCGGAAAGGAAATGCCGGAGGTTATTTGAGTGGCAAACCTATAGGAAAATATTCACTATCATGGAAACGGCGGGGCAAGTTTATGTCCTTCTCTGCAAATTATTTATACTCCAGTATAAATTCGTTACCATTTTCATTCATCAGCGAGGGATAATCCCAATTGTTATACACATAGGTGGTTTGGGAAATGCTGCCTGCACCCTGCGCCGACGAAGGATATGTATTGTAATTAACAGAAGCGGTTTCAGTAATATTATTCTCATTCACCGAGAATGGAATATTTTCTATACTGTGATAAACCATCCTGTAAGGGTTTTTTTTGTTATCGTACTTATAACTGTATTTTAAGGCAAGCACCGGTTCAGCATTAGACTGGTTTATACTATACGCCTCACTCAGCACTACATTGTTGCCTTCATACGTGTAGATCGTATATCCGAGCAATTCCCCGTCTGCCGAATACCGGGTTTGCTTAACAGGATGCCCCAAATCATCATATGAAAAACCCGTAAAAGATCTCAGTTCATAATCGTCGCCTGTTTTCAGGTAATGATTTCTTTGTATAATACGGTTACCACTATATTCAAAAGCAGAGCGGCTGTACTGATAATTCGAGCCGAAGGAACTGCTTGAAAAATCCACCTGCTCATCTATTTGAATTAATTTGTTCCTTTCATACGCATATGTTGTTTTGGAGAACATTAGCCCTGCGGTATAATCTTTATAGCTGATGCGTGTTTTGATGCTTCCGCTTTCGTTATAGATGTTTTCCTCCTGTATTATATCTCCCCCATTAGCCTTTGTCTTTACAAATTGCAGCTTCGAGCCTGAAGCATCGCGGTAAATTTCCCCGTCTTTTTTACAACTAAAAATAAAGAGTATAAAGGCGAGGATATATAATTGTCTTTTCATAAACAGTGCCTCTTACTTTATTGACAATGCAGGTACTTATAACGTTGCACCTCCCCTGCAAATGAGAATTTTATTGGAAAGCAATGGCTTACAATCCATTCTTATTGAACATTATCGGAAATGCCACTTTCCTTCAATACATTTTCAAGCCTTGTTTTTAAAGTATTATCATCAGTATATCCATTGGCCAGAACGTAAAGCTTTCTTTCAGTGATCTGTAAAAACACAGCGGGGTACCCGGTTACTTTAAGCTGTTTGCACAGCGCGAATTCATAATATGCTTTTTTCCTGTACTCCACGCTATGCAGCTTTTTATAAAATAGCTCCCCGGGTATTTGATAATCATCCAGCAAATGACGGTAGGCTTCATCATCACACAAATCCCGGCCCTCAAAATGCAGGGCATACTGAAGGGCGGATGCAAAGGAAACAGCAAGCCGGGGATGCTCGTCCTTGATCACGCATAAAGCAATAGCTGGTTTTTCAGAACAGGGGAACCAGTCGCTTTGATCGGGATTGTTAATATGCCATAAATAATCCTCTCCAAATTTGACACCTGTATGTGCTTCCACCGTTTTACAGGTGCTCAGTAAATGATCTGCCATTATGCCTATATGCCTGGGCTCTTCCGGAAGGATCATCCCTCCGGAAAGCACTTCGAAACCAATGCTATCCTGGTATTGCACTTCCATTTTCCTGATAACCGGGCTAAAACCATAACACCACCCGCAATAAGCATCATAACAATAAATAATTGTTGGAACCATATTCCTTTTATTGGCTAAGGTAATTACCCGCAATTGTTTATTTTAATAAATTGTTATTGATAAATAAAAACTAAGACTTATCTTTGCGCCTCAAATTTGAGTTTGTACAGTTCCGGTAATGAAATGATTCAATCTGCTACGCATCTTCTGCTAATAGTTCAGTCGTCTTTACTTCCCTGTTTTCTCAGATTTACATTTGTAAAACTTAATCACTTAGTATGAACATTTATGTTTCCAATTTAAGTTTCAACGTCGTAGACGAGGACTTAAAAGCTTTTTTTGAAGAATACGGAGAAGTATCTTCTGCCAGAGTTATCACCGACAAATTTACCGGCCGCAGCCGTGGATTCGGCTTTGTTGAAATGCCTAATGACGAAGAAGCTAAAAAAGCTATCAGCGAATTAGATAAAGGCGTTGTTGAAGGCAGACCAATCACTGTTACAGAAGCCAAGCCGCGTGAAGAACGCAGCAATGACGGCGGTAACAGGCGTTCATTTGCAGGCAGTAACCGTGGTGGCGGTCGCTACTAAGATGTTATCTTCCCCGGCTGTTTAACCGCGCCAGGAAAATGTCTTTTAAAAGGAGAACAGATCGTTGTACAACAATATGTTCTCCTTTTGTTATTTTATAACCGGGGAATGGAATATCCGTTATGATAAGCTTTTGCCAGGTATTCTTTATTTACAGCCTCATCTGTAAATTTTCCCGCAGCTTTATCCCAGGCCAAACGTTTTCCGCTCCTAAAGGCAATATTACCCATCTGAGCTACAATTGCCACATCGGCGCCCACCTGTATAGGGGCAGTTAAGTCTTCCATTTTTCCTGAACGTATTACCGACATGAAATTCTGCATATGCTTATCAAGCCCGTTTTCGGAAGGATTGATATGCGGTTTACTTACCTTATTCTTCGAATTTTTTTCTTCCATTACTTCCCAGCCTCCCCGGTCTAATACAAGGGTACCATTATTGCCTACAAATGCAATGCCGTGGTCGCGTCCATATTGTCCGTTATCAATACCCATAGCATGATCCCAAACCATATTAAAATTTTCAAATTCATACAATGTGGTAAGTGTATCGGGGGTTTCTTCAGCCAATTCGGGATAAGCAAACCTACCTCCCAAAGCCATAACCGTTTTAGGCACATCGGCCTTCATGCCAAAGAGCGCATAATCTATAAGATGTACACCCCAGTCTGTCATCAATCCTCCAGCATAGTCCCAGAACCAGCGAAAATTAAAATGAAAACGGCTTGCATTGAATGGCTTTTTTGGTGCGGGTCCCAGCCATCCGGCATAATCCACTCCTGCCGGCGGAGCAGTGTTGGGCCGAACAATATCGGGCTTCATCCATCCCTGGTAGCACCAAACTTTAGCCGTGCGTATATTACCCAACTTCCCGGAATGCACAAATTCAATAGCATCTCTGAAGTGCTGCTGACTTCTTTGCCACTGACCTACCTGAACAACTCTGTTGTATTTCTTTTGTGCGGCCACCATCACATTGCACTCTGTAACAGAGTTGCCAATAGGCTTTTCAACATATACGTGTTTACCCGACTGACAGGCTTCTACCATTTGCAAACAATGCCAGTGATCGGGTGTGCCTATAATTACGGCATCAATATCCTTGTTTTCCAAAAGTTTGCGGTAATCTCCGTAGGTTTTTACTTTAGCAGCATCTACATTCAGTGCAGCCAACTCTTTTAATCGTTTATCCAGCACATTTTTATCTACATCACACAATGCCACGAGGTTTACACCCGGCACTTTTAAGGCGGCTTTCAGGTCCGACCAGCCCATTCCATTGATACCTATTGCTCCAATGTTGATCTGATCGGCGGCCATTATTCCCTTTTTATGAAATGCAAACACATTGGGAGAAAGAGCTGATAATATAAGTCCTCCGGCTGCTATGCGTGAGCCGTTGGTTAAAAATTTTCGTCTGCTGGACATATATATTGGTTTATAAGAAAATTGATTAAGCAAAATGGGGAATCAGCTAACCAGGTTTTTACTGATATATTTAAAGCTTTTTTCGATGCTTTCTAAAGGTGGACCAGGGCACACATCCTGCTCCACAAAATAATGCTGCATTCCGGATTCTTTGGCATGAGCGAATATTTTCTTAAAGTCTATAACGCCATTACCCACTTCTGTAAAAAACTTTTTACTGGTGTTATCCATATCTTTTACGTGCCAAAGCGGAAAGCGGCCGGGATGCTGCTTAAACATTTCCACGGGATCTTTCCCGGCAAAACTGGCCCAATACAGATCCAGCTCAAATTTTACCAGCTTCGGATCGGTTTCTTTTAACAGTATATCAAAGCCATGCTCACCATTCATATCCACGAATTCAAAATCATGATTATGATAACCAAATTGTATACCCGCCTTTTTACATGCTTCTGCAGCCACATTAAACTGAGCGGCAATTTTTTTATAATCGTCTATTGATTTTCTCTCCGTATCTAATAGATATGCTATCACCATATATTTCTGCCCTGCGGCTACAGCATCTTCAATTGCTTTTTGCCAGTTTCCAGACAGGTTTGCCAGCATATAATGGCTACTGGGATGGGCAAGTCCGTTTGCTTTCAGTAAGGCAGAAAATTCCTTTGCTGACATTCCAAAATACTTCCCGGAATTATAGCCGAAGGATTCAACTTCCTTATAGCCTATTGCGGCCACTTTTTCAATGATGGTTTTTGGATCTTTTGATATATCTCCGCGGAGTGTATAGAGCTGCACTCCTATTTGCTTGTTTATTTTAAGAAAAGAGGAAGGATTTGCAAAAGCTGCAACAGAGAATAAGCCCGCTTGTTTGATAAATGTTCTTCGGGTAGTCATGACAAGAATGGTTTTAAGGAAATGAAATTAAGGAAAAAATTCAGACCCATGTCCGTTTAAAAACATTTCGCTTACGAAAGTGCGGCATTCATCAGGTGTGGGTACAATCACTTTCGTGGCAATGACCTGCTTTGCGGCATAACCGGTAATTAATGTAATGCGCGGCAACAATCAAAACAACAGCAGGGATCAGGAGCCATATATGGTAATTGTGAAACAGCTCTTTCAGCAGGAGAAAGGAAATTCCGGCGCTAAAAAAAACTACGGGCAGGGTTTTATGATGATGTTTTTTATACCCGTGATATAAAGCATACATGCCAACAACAAAGGCCAGTCCTATCATACAATATTCAAAGAAATAATTGTGAATAATATTAATCCCAAAAACTGGTAAACTGGTGAGCATTAAAGGTAATATGGCACAATGAATGGCGCAGGCCAATGAAGCAGTAATACCAAGAGCATCATAATTTATCCTGAACATACCTATGGTTAAAGTGGCTGCAAATATATTAAAATTATGCAACTTTGTTGCATTAAATAATTATAACAAAATTTATAACAGATGTACAGGCATTTTATGATAAGACAGAAACATACCGCTTACAGTTGTAACTTTGCAAAGCATAAAATTGTTATTGTATGAAGCGGAAAACGTGGTTATACCTGGTCTTTTTTGTTTTGCTTTTTGGCGGATTCTATGCTTTTTTATACGCTACTATAGATTCGTCAAAGTCGCGTTTACCTGTTTTAAATATAGTTAAGCCTTTTTCGTTCGAGAGACAGGATGGACAATATATAACCGGAAAAGATGTGGCCGGCAAAGTATACGCCGCAGAATTCTTTTTTACAACCTGCGAGGGCATTTGTCCTAAAATGAACAGGAATATGAAAAAGGTATTTGATCAGTATAAAAATGAAAAAGATTTCCTGATCCTTTCGCATACTGTGGATCCGGAAACGGATAATGTGGCGCGGTTAAAAATTTATGCCGATTCATTGGGAGCTGATATTAAAAGCTGGTGGTTTTTAACCGGAAGCAAAGACAGTTTATACAAAACTGCAAGAGAAAGTTATATTTTAGATGACCCCAAGAATAATGCCACCAATATTGACGAACAATTTATACATACCCAATTTTTTGCATTAGTTGACAAGATCGGCCAGGTAAGAGGAATTTACGATGGACTGAAAAAAGACGAAACTGAAAAACTGATCACTGATATTAAGGATTTGCTAAATGAAAACCCACGGTAGCCATGTTCTCCAAGTTCGTGTAATATCCTTTTAATGCTATTTTTCAAAACAAAACAAGTATGGAACCGCATATTGCAGATTTATTAAGGAAGAACCAGTTAAGTATAACAGACAGCAGAAGAAAAATACTGGAACTCTTTTTACAAAGCGACAGCGCATTGGCACATCACGATATAGAATCAAAAACGGAAGAAAAATATGACAGAGTAACGGTATACCGCACCCTGCAAACATTTATGGAAAAAGGTATCATTCATACCATTCCTACTCCTGATAATTCTATTAAATACGCTTTGTGTAAAGACAATTGTGAGCAGGGTCATCACCACGATGATCATGTACATTTTATATGCACCAGTTGCGGCACTACCACCTGCCTCGAAGATGTGCATGTACCGGAAATTAAATTGCCACGCGGATACAAAACCCGCCAAACAGAAGTTGTTGTAAGTGGTTTATGCAAAGCATGCAGTTGAAAAAAATTGAAATGGAAATATGCAAAACCCTAATTTAAATAGTGATAAAGCAGCGCTGACCCCCGTTGAAAAAGAATTTGAAAACAATATACGTCCTAATGGAATTGCAGACTTTAGCGGCCAGGATAAGGTTATTGAAAATATCAAAATTTTTATCAAAGCAGCAAGGATAAGAGGCGAAGCCCTGGATCATATCCTTTTTCACGGACCACCGGGTTTGGGCAAAACTACCTTAAGCCGTATAGTGGCCAATGAATTAGGGGTGCATATTAAAGAAACTTCCGGTCCCGTAATTGAAAAGCCGGCCGACCTTGCCGGTTTGCTTACTAATCTTCAACCCAATGATGTATTGTTTATAGATGAAATACACCGCCTCAGTACTGTGGTGGAAGAATATCTTTATTCTGCCATGGAAGATTACCGCATTGACATAATGATAGATACCGGACCCAATGCCCGGAGTATACAAATCAACCTCAATCCTTTTACGTTAATTGGCGCTACTACCAGGAGCGGGCTGCTAACTGCACCTCTTCTTTCCCGTTTTGCCATTAAATCCCGGCTTGAATATTATGATGCTGTTGTATTAAAAAAAATAATTTGCAGGTCAGCCGGAATATTACAGATAGGCATAGCTGAAGAAGCGGCAAAAGAAATAGCAGGGCGAAGCAGGGGCACCCCGCGAATTGCCAATGGCTTATTAAGGCGGGTAAGAGATTTTGCGCAGGTATTAAATGATGGCATTATAGATGAAGGCATAACGCTGCATGCACTGAAAGCCCTAAATGTGGACACCTATGGACTTGATGAAATGGATAACCGGATTCTTTCCACCATTATTGAAAAGTTTAAGGGCGGTCCTGTAGGTATTACTACCATCGCCACGGCTGTAGGCGAAGAACAAGGTACATTAGAAGAAGTGTATGAACCTTTTTTGATTCAGCAGGGCTTCATTATGCGCACTTCAAGAGGCAGGGAGGCAACACCCAAGGCTTATGAGCATCTGGGAAAAATTTTTTCGGGGAAGAACCTTTTATTTTAGTAGCGGATAGCAGGATTTACATTTGAAAATGGTGAGTAATATGAGACACGAGCTCCTTCAAATCCATACTCCTTATTATAT
>CAMPJQ010000024.1 GCA_946886925.1 uncultured Terrimonas sp. | reverse complement strand
CTGCTGACCTCCTGATCCCAATAGCGGCAACTGTGAAGTGGTGCGTAAATTGGGATCCCTGGAAAACAGTGCGCCACCGCCGCTTAATATTTTCCATTGCCAGTTCTGATGGTTGGCAACACCTGTAATTTCAAAATTGTGATTGGTTCCAATTGTAGCATTGTAAGTAGCCTGCAGTTCTTTGGTATAGCTGATGTTGTAGGTATTGCGGGTATTGAGCGTTGCCACCACGTTACTGTCCCGTCCATAAGGGTTACCCGGCGTTTGGTTAAAACGGTAACTTTCAAAATCGCTGTAATTGTCGTTGCGGGTGTTAAAATAATCTCCTGCCAGCAAACCCCTTATTCGCAATCCTTTTACAGGGGTAATTTGAATGTAACCATTTCCCAATGCTCTTTGCTGGTGATACACATTATCGCCCGCTGCCATAAAACCAAAAGGATTGAATTTGGTTTGCTGACCATATAACGGATAGGGATACCCTGCAGCGAACTGTTTTATTGGGCCAGAATTTATAAGCGCCGGGTCAAAATCGGGATTGGGTTCAAATTCGGTAGCGTAAACCTGTGCATAGCCTAAAAAGCCATTGGGGTCATGGATGGACTGCCATGGCAATGCCGACAAGGCTGAACCAAGGTCGCCACTGGTTTCATTCAGGTTTTTTTCATATACCAAACGTGTGGTTAACCCTACCTCTATAATACGGGAAATTTTGCTGCTGATATTCGTTGCAAGGGAGTACCGGTCGAGCTTACTGCCAACCAATGTTCCCTCGGTTTTGTAATAGCTGCCGGAAATGTAATAATTGAATGTTTCGTTGGCGCCGGATAATTTTAAACTCACATTTGATACAGGTGCATTTTTATTCAGGTATGCCTTTTGCCAGTCTATAAAAGGATTGTTGCCCAAATATTTGGGGCTTGCCGCATCAAACTCGGGGCCAAATGCAGTTGGATCGCCAAAAGGAACGGCCACACCGCCATTAAACTTGGGATTGTTATTATATGCTTCCTGGTAAAGCGTTACCACTTGCTGGGGCGTTAGCACATCCTTTCCTTCCGATACTGAATTTTGAATTCCATAGTAGGCATTTAATTCTATTTTGGGCTTACCTGTTTTTCCTTTTTTGGTGGTGATGAGTACCACGCCGTTGGCGGCTCTTACACCGTAAATAGCGGCTGCAGATGCGTCTTTTAATACGCTGATGGATTCGATATCGTTAGGATCAACAATGGTAAAAACATTGATGGGTGTGCGCAGATCCTGTAATACCGCCTCATTTCTTCCCAGGCCTCCTTCCGTAAGCGGAATGCCATCAATAACATACAGGGGATCGTTTACGCCATTAAAAGTATTAACTCCTCTTATACGCACATTGATGCGATCGTTGGGGTTACCACTGGGCGTACTTACAAATACACCCGCCATCCTACCCTGCATGGCCAGTTCGGCCGAAGGCGCGGTGCTTTTTTCAATATCTTTCGCAGCAGTGGTGGAAACGGCGCCCGTTATGTCTTTTTTCTGCCGCTGTCCATATCCTATCACTACTACTTCATCGAGCCCACGGGCTGTAGATGTAAGTACAATATTGATTTGCTGGCGGTTGTTTACCGGCACCCTTTCCGTAACATACCCTATTGAAGTTAGTATGAGGATGCCGTTTTCGGGAGCACTGATGGAGAATTCTCCCTGCGCATTGGTGGCGGTTTGTACGTTGCTGTTTTCCAGCGCAACAGTTACACCTGCTAAAGGAACTCCATTGGCATCCGTTACCATACCTCTTACCGTTATTTGGTTCAGCTTTGGCGCTATGCTCGTAATTACAATCAGGTCTTCGTCTACCTTTTTAAAAGTAAACCCCGTCCTGACAAGGATAAGCGACAAAATTTCGGATACTGGTGTATTTTTTACCTGCACATTTACAGTAAGTTCCGCCGGGAAAAAATTACTGGAATACACGAACCTGTATTCTGTTTTACGCTCTATGGTTCTGAGCGCTTTGCCGATGCTGACCGCCTTAAGGTCAAGCGTTAGTTTGGTTTCCTGCGAGTAACCATTTGCTGATGCCTGCAGGCAGGTGGAAAGAATAATGATAACAGCCAGCTTCATAAGCAATGCAATTTTGGTAAGCGCGGATACGCAATGAAGCGCCCGGCTCTTTTGCCTTTTTTTCATATTTTTACCTTAGTTTAAGTTAACAATGAGACAGGTCAATCTTAATACAGCCTGTCTCAAAACATTTCAATTGGGGGAATGCGTCAACATTTCCCCATCTTTTTTACCTTTTGTTTATATGCAATCGGTTGCCCGTTATTTACTGATCCTGATATTATTGTTTTCTTCTATTTTGTATTCAAACCGTCTTGATAACTGAAGGGCATCCAATACCTGTACAATGTTTTTCTGGTCAAAAACTGCAGTAAATCTATAGTGCTTTACCTCTTCATCATCAAACCTGATGGTGATGTTATACCAGCGCTCCAGTTCAGCAGCAATCTCATCCAATCTGGTTTCATTGAATACGAGCCGGTTTTCAGTCCATGAAACTTCTCTAAGCGTGCTGTCTACTTTACTATATGTAAGCCCCGTAATTGTAAAATCCTCAGGATTCGTTTTTTGAGGATCTTTAACGGCAATAGTTGCTCCATTGTCGGGCTTAAGGTTTGGCAAAACAATTTTTTCATTGGGACGCAACAAAATTTTCTCAGCAGCTTTATTGTGCAGAGTAATTTCAACAGATCCTTTTATTAACGATGTTTCTGTTAGATTGTCTTTTGGATAGGCTTTCACATTAAAAACGGTACCCAGTACCTTTACATCCATGGATGAGGTATGAATTACAAATGGCTTTCGGGGGTTGTGGACTACATCGAAGAAAGCCTCGCCCGACAATGAAATTTCGCGGGTATGCGTGTTGAAATCTTTAGCTATATTGAGGGTGCTTCCGGCATTCAGCATTACTTTGCTGCCATCCGGTAGCTGAAATGATTTTCTTTCACCTGCGTTGCTTGTTTCCGTGTAATTGTATTTTAAAGGGAAATCGCCCTCTTGTATTTGTTCAGCAGGGCGTATGGCAAAAAAAACAATAGCTGCAACCGCTGCAGCAGTAGCTCCGTAAAGGAATAACTTTCGCAGCCTGGCTTTTGGAGAAGTAGTTTCTTCAATAACAGGGGTATACTGCATATCGAAAGCCATATGCTGTTCGGCTGCCTTCTGAAACTCATTTCGGGCGGCAGCGAATTGTGCAGCATCATGATTGCCGTTCAACAAAAAATAGAGAGACTTTGCCTGCTTTGCAGCACCATATTTTTGAGGGTTATCCCGGAGCCATTTTTCCCAGAATGCCACATCTTTTTCGTCTTTTCCAAGGCAATAATTCTGGAAAGAAACATCCAGTATGAAATCCTCGGCCTCATATGCTGTATAGCGCATGTAACAACTTTTTTGTATTGAGGAGGGCAACTCAGCTATTTACTATAGAATCAGCGTTTTTTTTTGCCAAAAAAATATACGGAGATCTATAAGAAAAGCATACAGCAGCATATGGCCAGTATGGCGTGGTTATGAATATCGGCGTTTGACAGAGGAGGAGTAGCGAAACTGGCTTTAAGCGTTTTTAATGCAGCGTGAATGATATTGTAGGCAGTTCGTTTGGTAATATTACACCTGGCAGCTATTTCATCGTAATCAAGATCTTCAAAAAATTTAAGCCGCATTAGTTCTTTTTCTCTTTGGGTTAATTGACCCAATGCTTTCTCCAGCCTGTCTTTAAGCTCCTTATTGTGCTGCAATTTCACCAGGTATTCTTCATAGGAACATTCTTCGCTGGGCGTCATATCACGGAATCGCTTATTGTTGCGCATCCTGTTGGCTTCCATCTTTATTTCTGCCATCAGTTCCCGCCTGAGGCAGGTAAGGAGATATGATCGTACATTTTCCACAACAGGAAGTCGGGCCCGGCTATCCCAAAGTCGCAATAAAATTTGAGTAATGCATTCACTGGTCAGTTCCCGCTGGCCGGTTAACTTCATTCCATAGTTCATCAAACCCACATAATGTTGATTGTACAGCTCCAGCAGGGCATGCTGCTGTCCGTTTTGGAGTTGAGTCCAGGTATGGCAGGCTTGGGTCTCCATAATTAATCTTAAAAGCAACGATCGGCAAATTGTCCTTTTCGTTGGTTAAGATAAAAACATTTAACGACTATCTGTTGTTTGGTAATATATTTTTTACAAGCGCTTCTATATCCTATACAATGCCGAATCCCGCGTATAATCTTTTAAATTTTTATACTGCAGTGTCTGTTAAGACGTGTGCAGAGCATTCAATATTGAGCAAGCAGCCTGGTTGTTTTGCCTGCCGGCAATGCAACTACCGCATAATTGCTCTTCCGGATGGTAACTGTGCTGACGGGCAGTATTTTGCCCTCTGCCCTAACTGTGGCTTCAGTAACACCGGCGGGCAGTAAGATGCTGACTTTACCTTTATGCATATCACCATTGATGGCAAGTTGTATTGTGCGCAAGGCGGGGTCATGTTCGTATTCGTAATGTATAGCTGCTCCTGATGGTCCATATACCACATCAACATTGGCCTTGTTAACCCCGGCCGCCATCCAGCGCGGTGAAATTTCCACTGTTCTGAACAGCGCACTTTTATCGGATACACCAGCCAGTCCTTCAATCAATGCACTGTATACAGCCGCTTGCCCACAGTTGTCGGGAATGCCTTCAACTACCATTCCATACGGTTTATAAGCTACCGGTAAATTGCCATTGTGTTTTTTCATTAAGGTCATAAGTCTTTGTAAAATGTCCACGCCATAACTTTCGTACCCATGCCGGAAAGCCGCCTTTGCCAGTTCGCCCGCCACAATCGTATTAACGCCGCCGTTCATATAGGAGCCGGGCTTGTAATCAGCAAAATGCGGCAGCACGGCGGGGTAAATGCCATACCACTCCGCAAATGATGCGGATTGTTGTTCCTTCTTTAATTTTTGGTAAGTGTGTATAATAGACTGAGCCATCTGTTCTGTCGGTAATCCCCGGTTAATATCGTAAGCATTGGACAGGCTCAATGTGTTTTGCTGATCCATGGTGAGATATGCAGGCTGAGGGTCGTCTTCTATAAAATGAGCGTAAAATTTTCCGTTCCAGCACAAAGCATTTGTCTTTGTTCTGAAATGTTCGGCCCTGCTGCTCCATTGCCGTGCGGAAGAAGCATCACCAATTACAGTAAACATCGCCGATAACTGTGTACAGGCTGCATACATACCACTGTTATCGCCATGCATAATGCCCATGGGTGTATTTTCATCAATATCAAAAATGCCTTTCTGTACATTGCCGCCGTTCCTTGTATATTCTTCCCTTGAAGTGGGCAATTGCATAAAATCCCATGTGTCCAGTGTATATCCTCTTTTTACCAACCCATGTTTTTTTGACCAGCGCAACGGATCGGTCATGGAGTAATTTATCCCTTTTACCAGCGCGGATAGCCATCTGGATACAAAGGCTGTGTCGCCGGTGCATTGCCATACGGTATATACGCCTTCCACCATTAAGTATTCAAGATCGGCTTCCACGGGTAAACGGTGCATTTCAATGCTGTCTTCAGGAAAAACTTTCCAGTATCGTTTATGGAATATATTTTTCCTGTTGCCTTTCCCCCCATAGTTAAGTGGAAAATAATAATCGAAATAAATACCCTCCTCCGTTTGGTTTTCAAGGAAAAACTCAAGAAAGCTTTTCATATCGGGATGAAGGTATTTCATTGCTTTCATTACATGTACATGATCCCTGATCCAGGGAACAAATACATTTCTTTGTTTACCGCCCAGCGTATCTACCCACTTTTCCTGGTAATGCATCATATTATCTTCCAGTTGCTTCAGCATAACTGCGTATGCACCGGTTTCACGGCCGAAGGCGGTTTTATTTTGCGACTTTCCCTGTAATAGGATGACGGTGAGTAACGATATAAGGCTAAGATGTATGACTCCTCTTTTTATATTCATTCGTCGGGTTTAAAAAATGCTTATAGTTAGAAGATTTTCCCAAAACCAATATACATCACCGTACCATATACACTGTACTGTTGTGTACTGGTAAGAATGGTCTGTTTATATATGGATGTTGATTACTTGTGGATAATTCCGATCGGCGTTTATGTTACATACCCACGCCAGTTTGTTCAATAGTAGGAACCAACGAAGCGTGTTACGCAAAAGCTTTACTGAAACGATATGCTTAAAAACAACTGCCTGCAGCCCATATTTCAGATAGATGCACACCGCAGAACGCCAAAATATCTGCAAATCGTTCATTCTGTAACAAAGGCGATAAGGCAGGGCCAATATAAAAAGGGCGACAGGATATTTTCCATCAACGAGCTCAGCAATGAATGTTTGCTTTCACGCGACACTGTTCAAAAAGCGTATGATATACTGGCGCAGGATAAGATCATAGAAGCGGTTCGGGGCAAGGGTTTTTATGTATCAAGAACAAATATTGTTGTTCCATACAGGGTACTGCTTGTTTTTAACAAACTGAGTACTCATAAAAAAATGATATACGATTCATTTGTACATACACTGGGCAATAGGGCTACGGTAGAACTTAAGATACACCACGCCAGTCCGCGGTTATTTGAGGATATTATTGAAACCAGCCTGGGATGCTACGATTATTATGTGCTGATGCCCCATTTTTGCGAACAAACGGAGCATGCCTACAACAGCATTCATAAAATACCACAGGAACAGTTAATTTTATTAGATAAGGACGTACCAACCGGCAACAGGATCCATAAAGCGGTTTACCAGGACTTTGAGCACGACATTTCCGAAGCTTTGGAGGCGGGTGTGGAAATACTGCGGAAGTATACAAAACTGATTTATGTACATTCCAAATTATTGCCCCACCCGGTGGAGATTATCCGGGGTTTCAGAAATTTTTGTTTTCAATATCATTTCCAGTATTGTATAAGGGAGGAGATGAGCATCAACGAAAAGCCGCAGCCGGGAGAGGCCTATATTGTAGCTGAAGATACGGACCTGGTGAGACTTATTAAAAATTGCAAAATTGCAAAACTAAAAGTAGGGAAGGATATCGGCATCATTTCTTATAATGAATCACCGCTCAAAGAAATTTTGCTTGGCGGTATCTCGGTTATTTCAACGGATCATTCAAAGATGGGCGAAGCTGCGGCCCGGCTGATTCTCGAAAACCGTGAAGAAAAAATCAGGAACCCTTTCTCGCTGATCATGCGTAAATCACTGTAACAAAACTGGTTTCCCGGCCTTATCCTGGCTTGTTTTTCTATAAATGTTTTGCTATGTACTGTAGTCGTTTCATTTGGCTTTTTATGTTTTTATTGTGTATTTGTATAGCCGCCTGCACCAGCAAGCCATCAGCTTTATTTAAACGGATTCCGGCAGCACATTCAGGCATACATTTCAATAATCGTATTGTAGAAAGCGATTCCATCAACCCCATAGATCTTGAATTTTTATACAACGGAGGCGGAGTGGCTGCAGGCGATTTTAACAATGATGGACTTACTGATCTGTATTTCACAGCCAGCACAGGCTCCAACAGGCTTTACATCAATGAAGGCGATCTTCGGTTCAGGGATGTTACGGACATGTCCGGCGTTACGGGAGAGGGAAGATGGAGCAATGCAGCTTCATTGATAGATATCAATAACGACGGATGGGAAGATATTTATGTAAGCACTACTATAAAAAAAGACCCGGAGCAGCGAAAAAATCTTTTATACATCAACCAGGGTCTCAGCAAAACCAATGTGCCGGTATTTAAAGAAATGGCCGAAGAGTATAAACTGGCCGATACCAGCCATTCGGTGCATGCAGCGTTTTTTGATTATGATAATGATGGCGACCTGGATATGTACCTGGCCACCACTAAACTCGCCGGAAGGAATGCCGCGCAATTTTATAATAAAAATATAGCTGACCCCACAACTGATGATTTTGACAAACTGTTTCGCAACGATTGGGATGATGCCACCGGGCATCCTGTATTTACTGATGTAAGCCGGCAATGTGGCATAGGTGCACATGGTTTTGCCCTGGGGCTTGCCGTAGCCGATATTAACAAGGATGGCTGGAAAGATATTTATGTGGCCAACGATTTTTTTACCAGCGATGAATTGTATATCAGCAACGGGAACGGAACTTTTACCAGTAGGCTTGATCAGTATTTCAAACATACTTCCCAAAATGCCATGGGTGCCGATATTGCCGACATGAACAACGACGGACTTGCAGATATCATAACCGTTGATATGAACCCCGAAGATAATTTTCGCAAGAAGAAAAACATGAATAGCGCCAATTATTACATGTATCAGAACATGATCGATGGCACCTACGCTTTACAATATATTCGCAACACTTTTCAACTGAACCAGGGGCCTGCTTTGAGAACGATGGATTCAATAGGAGAACCTGTTTTTAGCGAAATTGGTTTTTTAGCCGGAGTGGCCGAAACAGACTGGAGCTGGAATCCGAACCTGGCCGATTTTGATAATGACGGCTACCGCGATATGATCATTACCAATGGCTATCCGCGTGATGTAACCGATCATGATTTTGCGGCTTTCCGGCAAAAAGCCTCTCCAACGGTAACAAAACAGCAAATCATAGACCAGATGCCCCAAATTAAAATTCCCAATTATGCATTTCGCAACAACGGAACGCTGCAATTTGAGAATGTAACCCACCAGTGGGGGCTAGCCGAACCCTGCTTTTCAAGCGGAGCCGTGTATGCAGATCTCGACAATGACGGAGACCTGGATTATGTAATAAGCAATATTAATGAAGAAGCTTTCGTGTATGAAAATACACTGAATACTGGAGAACACATCGCAGCTAATTTTTTGAAGGTTCGGTGCATTGGCGATAAAAAGAATGTAAACGGATTGGGTGCCGTAATAACCTTGCACTATGGCGACAATGAGCAGGTGTATGAAAATTCTCCCTACCGCGGTTATCTTTCCACCGTTAGTGATATTGCGCACTTCGGCATGGGCAAAATTACAACGGTAGATTCACTGGTAATTGTTTGGCCCGGAAATAAAAAACAGGTGATCAGCAATGTAAATGTCAACAGGTTGGTACAGGCAAATGTAAAAGATGCCTCATTGTATACTTCTCCGCAAAATACGATTGCTCACGATAACCTGTTTACCGATATTACCCCTTCTGCCGGCATCAGCTACCGGCATCACGAAATGGATTTTGTGGATTTTAATTATCAGCGTTTATTGCCACACAAATTTTCGCAGTATGGCCCCGCCCTGGCGGCAGGCGACGTGGATGGCAATGGGCTGGACGATATCGTTACGGGTGGCAATACAATTAGTGATGCGGTGGTGATGTTGCAGCAGATCAACGGTAAATTCACGCTGCAAAAGCTGCCGGCGGCCACGGGAAGGGACGCCCGAAGCCCCGAAACAATGGGGATCCTTTTATTTGATGCAGACAATGATGGCGACAACGATATATATATGGCAAGTGGCAGCAGTGAGTTTACTCCCGGTACAAAAAATTACCAGGATCGTTTGTATATCAACCAGGACAATGGAAAGTTTGCCATAAAAGAAGATGCCATTCCGCTCAATTATACGAGTAAAAGTTGCGTAAAGGCTGCCGATTATGATCGCGATGGCGACCTTGACCTGTTTATTGGAGGAAGAGTGTTGCCGGGGAAATATCCGCAACCGGTAAGCAGCATTATTTTGCAGAATGATTCAAAAGCGGGGGCGGTTAAATTTACAGATGCAACAGCAGAAGTGGCCAATTCACTTATTGATATCGGTTTGGTTTGCGATGCATTATGGACTGATTTTGATAATGACGGCTGGGAAGACCTGGTTATTGCCGGTGAATGGATGCCATTGACATTTTTAAAAAACAAACAGGGTAAACTGGAACGTTTAACGGATAGCGGTATTGAGCAGCACAAAGGCTGGTGGGGCAGCCTGGTGGCGGGCGACTTTGATAATGATGGCGATATGGATTATATAGCAGGCAACCTGGGTGAAAATTCTTTTTATCGTGCAGATGCAGTGCATCCTCTGCGTATTTATGGAAAGGATTTCGATAAAAATGGAGAATATGATATCATTACCACCATGTATTTAAAAGACGAGCAGGGAACATGGAAAGAATTTCCTGCGCAAAACCGCGATGAATTAGTGGAGCAGTTACCGGGTTTGAAAAAGCGGTTCCTCACCTATAAAAGTTTTGGAAAGGCAAAGGTTCATGATATGTTTACACAAGAAGAATTTAAAGACGCACTTGTGCTGGAAGCGAACAATATGAAAAGTTGCTTTATAAAGAATATGGGCAATGGCAAATTTGAATGTCACCCGCTGCCGGTGCAGGCACAGTTGGCGCCATTGTATGGTATGGTGGCGGATGATTTTAACAGCGATGGGAACCTGGATGTTGCCATTAATGGCAATGATTTTGGAACCGAAGTATCAACGGGGCGCTACGATGCATTGAACGGGCTGGTTTTATTGGGTGACGGCAATGGAAATTTCAACCCCCAAACCATATTGCAGAGCGGTATTTTTATTCCGGGTGATGGCAAGGCGCTGATCGGGTTACAGCAGTCTGGTGGGCATTATCTGCTTGGTGCCTCGCAAAATCAAAATGCGTTGAAAGTGTTCAAACTAAAAAAAAGCGTCCGGTTGATTGCATTGCAAACGCATGAGTTGTATGCTCTTGTTCATCTTCAAAATGGTAAAACCCGTAAAACGGAGTTTTCCCACGGCAATTCATTTCTTTCACAATCTGCCCGGTTTATTGCGATGAATGAAGCTGTGGAAAGCATTGAGATTTTTGACCGGAAAGGGCGGAGCAGGCTTATTGAATAGTTCAGCTACATGTCAGGAGATGGAAATGTGAGAACTGCGGAGAGGTGAAAATGTGAACACAACCTGAAACCTCAAACCTGAGTCCACCGCCTCCTTAAATGTTATTGCGTAAATTTGCACTTATAAACAATTACATTATGCTTGAATGGCTTAAACAACCCTGGCCATGGTATATAGCCGGACCCCTGATTGGTTTAACCGTACCCGCTCTGCTGCTGCTTGGCAACAAAACCTTCGGTATCTCCTCTTCACTCCGACATATCTGCGCCATTTGCATTCCCGCCAAAATCCCTTTTTTCAGGTACGACTGGAAGAAAGAGGCCTGGAATCTTTTTTTT
Source organism: uncultured Terrimonas sp. (assembly GCA_946886925.1). The sequence goes on along the minus strand of CAMPJQ010000024.1, from coordinate 1,143 downwards.
GTTGGTGGTATTTTACTGGGCGGTATAGTGGCGGCTCAATGGCTGGCCAACCCGGCTCCTGTACAGGTTCATCCCAAACTGGCGCAGGGCCTGGCGGCTTACGGGGTAACCAATTATGACAGCATTATTCCCCACGATCTTTTTTCCTGGACGGAATTGTTCACCCTTAGGGGCTTTATTATGATTGTTGTTGGCGGTTTTATGGTAGGCTTCGGCACCCGTTACGCAGGAGGCTGCACCAGTGGTCATTCCATTATGGGGCTGAGCAACCTGCAGTGGCCTTCACTGGTGGCTACCTGTTGTTTTATGATAGGTGGCTTTGTGATGACCTGGCTTATCCTTCCGTATATTCTGCAATTATGATCAAAAAATCCAACTATGTGGTTTAAGAATAAATCACAAATCAAAAATCAGAAAATCACAAATATTTATATGCCTGTTAAAGAAAAAATAAGCAATACTTCTCTCTTCAAAAAAGAGTTAATATACACAGATTATGAAATACGTTCTCAAAATGCCATGTGTGTAAATGAAAGTACGCTCGACCGTCCGCTAGCTTCCAATGTTAAGTACGGGTTATTGGGCATTTTGTTTGGAATTGTATTTGTAAAAGCCGAAATCGTTTCCTGGTTCAGGATACAGGAAATGTTTAAATTGCAAAGTTTTCATATGTATGGCGTCATTGGTTCGGCTGTAGTGGTGGGTATGATCAGTGTGGCGCTCATCAAAAGATACAATGCCAGGTCAATAGAAGGGGAAAAAATTCACCTGGAGCCCAAGCGTTTTCATAAAGGGCAGATCTATGGCGGGCTGATTTTTGGCTTAGGCTGGGCTATTACCGGCGCCTGTCCCGGGCCTTTGTTCGCCCAAATCGGCGCAGGTGCTACAGTAATTATAGTAACCTTATTAAGCGCAGTAGCCGGAACCTGGGTATATGGGCGTTTTATGAACAGGCTGCCGCATTAAAAGCAAGGGTGAGATACATTATTTCCTGAAGCCAATCCTTTCACGTTTGCTGAAATCATCTTCCTGTTGCTTTTTGTTGAGCAGGAAATGAAGCGCCTGGTATAAATCATTAAATTTTTTATTGCTGCTTTGCTCTATCTCAGCCAGTTTTTCAGCCAGATCTTGCCAGTATAGTAA
>CAMPJQ010000023.1 GCA_946886925.1 uncultured Terrimonas sp. | reverse complement strand
ACAGATAATACAGAAAAAAAATCAAAAGGAATGTTTCGTGGATTATTAAGAAAGGCGTCCCGCTTTGTTGATCACGTTACAAATCCCGACATAAACGATAAACAATCTGTTGTGCGGGTTGCCAGTTTTGAAATTACAAGAAAATAAAAACTCATCAATCTTAAATCAGTAACAATGAAAAAAGTACATCTATTGATGTTCGGTGGTGTATTGCTATGCCTTACAGGAATGGCACAAACAGATACTACTTTACAGGAAAAACCCACTGCAGATACCTTACGGGTAGGCTCTATTATTATTATTAAAAACGGGAAGGAAGATAAAAGTGAAGATTCCCGTCATAAAGAATGGAATACGCACAGGAGCCGTTGGAAAAACAAAGTGTCTACCAATTGGCTTGTTGTGGATCTGGGTTTCGCCAATCACAATGATAAAACAGATTATAGCACAACAGAAGCCCAGTCTTTTGTACATGGCACCACACTGGCACACCCCGCCGGAGAAAGTGATTTTAATGTAAAGACAGGATCCTTCAACCTAAATGTTTGGCTTTTTATGCAGCGCATGAGCCTGTACAAACAAGTGGTTAATCTTAAGTATGGAGCGGGAATCGAATTGTATAAATATTATTACAAATCGGGTATCCGTTATATAGAAGCTCCCGATCCTTATGTAGAAAGGCAGAACATCAGTTTCAAAAGAAATAAACTGGCTTTTGATTATGTAACTGTTCCGCTAATGCTGAATATTAATCCAAATCCCGGGCATAAAAATGGTGGGCTGAATATTAGCGTAGGTGCAAGCGCCAGTTATTTATATGGTGCAAGAAATAAACAAAAGAGCGATGACCTGGGCAAACAGAAATTCGCAGGCGACTTTAACCTCGAAAGGTGGAAGCTCGCTTATATTGCAGAACTGGGATTGGGCCCCGTACGCCTCTATGGTTCGTATGCCATCTCTCCTTTGCACCAGTATGGTGTGGATCAGCACCCTTATGCAGTGGGAGTACGCTTTAGCAGTTGGTAAAATTTTATGCTGCTTCTCCTGTTGTTTGATCAGGGCTGTATAAAAACGTTGTTCCGGAAGTATGCCACGTAGACACCAAAACACGAAGTCCTGAACTTTAGGTTTATTTTCTTCGTGCTTTGGTGACTTTGTGGCAAAATATTATCCGAAATCATGCGCAACAAAATATTTCTTTATTTTTGGGCAATACATCATTCTATCACGCAACTATTCGTGTGTGTTAGGTGTAAACAGAAAAACCATTTATATGAAGCATCTGCTACTTTCCCTTGCAATTTTGATCGTTTGCGCCGGTTTTACCTCCTGTGTGTCCAAGAAAAAATTCGTTGAAGCTACCAATGCCATTAAAGCATTACAACAGGATAGCCTCCGCTTTGAAAATGACCTTTCGGCTCTGCGTAAAAACCTGAGAGAAAGCGGGCAGCAATACGAATCTTTAAAAAAGGAACTGAATGACATTACTTCCGCCAAAAGCCTCAAAGAGCAGGAGCTGACCAATGCACAGCAACTCCTTACCAGTACCAAAGAACAATTAAGCAACACTACGCTTACTATTGAAGAACAGCAAAAAAGATTAGAAGCTTTGCAAAAGCTCATTGATCAGCAGCGTAGTGTGGTGGAGAACCTGCGCAATACCATTAACAATGCGCTGGGCCAATACAAGGCCGAAGACCTTGATGTATTTGTAAAGGATGGTAAGGTATATGTATCCTTACAGGAAAACCTGCTTTTTAAATCGGGCAGCGCCGTGGTAGGTAAAAACGGGCAGGAAGCATTGGGTAAAATAGCCCAGGTGCTGAATACCGACCCTAAAATACAGATCGTGGTAGAAGGGCATACCGATAGTATCCCCATCCGCAGAACATTTGAAGATAACTGGGCATTGAGCACAGCAAGAGCAGTTTCCATCGTGCGCATCCTCACGAAAGATTACCAGGTAGATCCTGCCAGGGTGGTTGCATCGGGGCATAGTTATTTCGATCCACGCGATACCAATGCCACTCCCGAAGGCAGGGCGCTTAACCGAAGAACGGAAATCATTCTTTCGCCCAACTTAGATGAATTGTACAGGCTTATGGAATAATAATAATTCCCGATAAATGAATAAAAGCGGCATCTGCAACTCCAGTGCCGTTTTTCTTTTTTCCAGCATTGAAACCAGTCCAACAGGTCGTAACCATCGTGTTATTCACAATTGTGTAGTTTTGCCAAAAGGACAATATATGAAAAGACTGATTTCATTGGTCGTATGCATCCTGCTGCTTTCTTCTGCATTTACACAACCCCGTACTGCAACGGAAATTTTAAACGACGCCAGTATACAGGCGGTAAGGGAAAATAAAAATATATTCGTGATCTTTCATGCCTCATGGTGCGAATGGTGCCATAAAATGGATAATTCGATGAATGATCCGGCTTGCAAGGCTTTTTTTGATGCCAGTTACATCATCACTCACCTGGTAGTAAAAGAGTCGAAAGGGAAAGAACAGTTGGAAAATCCCGGCGCACTGGCATTGATGAAAAAATACAAAGGAGACCAGTCCGGCATTCCTTTCTGGCTTGTATTTGACAGTAAAGGCGTATTGCTCGCCGACTCTAAAATGAGGGCAGGAAGCGCAAATCCCGATGCCACCGGAGATAATAGCGGATGCCCTGCCACCGAAAAAGAAGTAGCGTATTTTATTGAAGTGCTTAAAAAAACATCATCGCTTAAACCCGGACAACTCAGCATTATACAAAAGCGGTTCAGACAAAATGAATCAAAGTAATTTAATCGTGGGTTGCTTAATAGGCTGCCTGCACACGGTGTTTTACACATTTATGAACCTGCCCCGGAAAAAGTATAATTTCTACTTAATTTAAAGTTTATGACAGAAAAGAAATTACAAAACCAGGTTGCCATTATTACCGGAGCCAGTTCCGGAATTGGCACGGGTACGGCAAAAGCGCTGGCGGCAGCAGGAGCGGTGGTAGTAATAAATCATCCTGTGGCAGCCACTAAAGATGCAGCCGAGAGGGTACTGGCAGATATTAGAGCGCAAGGCGGCGAAGGCATTGCATTTCAATGTGATGTTAGCCGGGAGGAAGAAGTTAAAAAAATGTTTGATGAAACGATAGCCCGGTTCGGTACCGTTGATATATTGGTAAACAATGCAGGTTTACAACGCGATGCGGCTTTTGAAGAAATGACGCTGGAGCAGTGGAATACAGTGTTGAATGTAAACCTCACCGGGCAGTTTCTTTGCGCAAGAGCCGCCATTCGTGAATTTTTGAGGAGAGGCATTGTACCGCAAAAATCTAAAGCTGCCGGTAAAATCATTTGCATGAGCAGCGTACACGAAGTGATCCCCTGGGCCGGGCACGCCAATTATGCGGCCAGCAAAGGGGGAGTAATGCTGATGATGAAAAGCATCGCCCAGGAATTTGCCCCTAAAAAAATCCGGGTCAACAGCATTGCTCCCGGAGCCATTAAAACACCCATCAACCACGATGCATGGGCTACCCCGCAGGCAGAAAAAAAATTACTGCAATTGATACCCTACCAACGGGTAGGTGTGGTTGAAGATATTGCCGCAGCCGCTGTGTGGTTAGCCAGCGATGACTCCGATTATGTGAACGGTACTACCTTATTTGTTGACGGTGGAATGACCCTGTATCCGGGTTTCAGTGAAAACGGATAAATGATATAGTTACGGCTAATAAGAATTATGAACCATTTCAGCGGGTAAGGGTTTGATCAAGGACAATTAAGGTTATTAATTTTTTTATTGGGTGATATGAATATAGAACAGGAACGGCTTTTAAAAAAGGGATGGAAAACATGGGGGCCTTATGTATCGGAACGACAATGGGGAACGGTGAGAGAGGATTATAGTTCCAATGGCGATGCCTGGCAGTTCACTACGCATGATAAGGCCAGAAGTATAGCCTGGCGCTGGGGTGAGGAGGGATTGGGTGGTATTTGTGATGATAAGCAATTGCTGTGCTTTGCGCCGGCGTTCTGGAATGGGAAGGACCCAATTATTAAGGAACGTTTATTTGGTCTGTCTAATGCCGAAGGCAATCATGGGGAAGATGTAAAGGAGTTGTATTACTATCTTGATGCTACACCCACCCATTCTTACATGAAAATGCTGTATAAGTATCCGCAGGCTGAATTTCCTTATCAGCAACTCGTTCGGGAAAATAAAAACAGAACCAGGTTGCAGCCAGAGTTTGAATTAATGGATACCGGCATTTTTAATACCGATGCTTATTTTGATATTTTTATTGAGTATGCCAAGGTGGATACCGATGATATCCTTATTCAATTAACCATATGCAACCGTTCATCTCAGCCGGCAGCTCTCCAGGTGTTGCCCACGCTTTGGTTTCGCAATACCTGGTCGTGGGGTTACGATAATAAAAAGCCATCGCTTTCTGCTGATGATAACGGGACCATTGCTGTACAGCATGCCCGTATGAAACCATTCCGTTTGTATTATCAAAAGGCGGATGAACTTTTATTTTGTGAGAATGAAACGAATACAAAAAAATTGTATAATTATGATGACGGGAAAAAATATTTCAAAGATGGTATTAATGATTTTATCGTTCATCATCTTCCAACAGTTAATGGTACAAACACGGGAACAAAAGTTACGATCCATTATGATGTTACAGTAGAAGGCAATCAATGCCATGTTATTAAACTGCGGCTGGTGGCCGGGGAGGTTGATAATGCTTTATCCAATTTTGATGAACTGCTTCAGCAGTGTTTGCAGGAAGCAAATAATTTCTATCATGACCTTCAAAGAAATATCAGTTCCGAAGATGAGAAGAATGTACAGCGCCAGGCATTGGCAGGTATGCTATGGAGTAAACAGTTTTATTATTATGATGTTGGGCAATGGTTAAAAGGTGACCCTGCTGGTCCATTGCCTCCCGCTGAAAGACTTGAGGGAAGAAATAATGAATGGAAACATTTGAACAACGCAGATATTATTTCTATGCCCGATAAATGGGAATATCCATGGTATGCAGCATGGGACCTCGCTTTTCATTGTATTACCCTGGCAATGGTGGACGCGACTTTCGCAAAAAAGCAACTGCTGTTGCTAACACACGAATGGTATATTCATCCCAACGGACAGTTGCCTGCTTATGAGTGGGCATTGGGAGATGTTAATCCTCCCGTGCACGCCTGGGCAACCTACAGGGTGTACGAAATAGATAAAAAAAGTAACGGGGGGAAAGGTGATACCGCCTTTTTAGAAACGGTTTTTCATAAGCTGATGCTCAACTTTACCTGGTGGGTAAACCGGAAAGATGAAACCGGAAATAATATTTTTGAAGGCGGCTTTTTGGGCATGGATAATATCGGTGTATTTAACCGCAATCAAAAATTCCCCGGGGGAACCGTTCTGGAACAATCGGATGGAACCAGTTGGATGGCGGCCTATAGCTTAAACCTGATGCGGATTGCGCTGGAACTTGCTGAAACCAATCCTGTTTACCAGGATATGGCAACTAAATTTTTTGAGCATTTCATGTATATCGCCGGCGCTATGTCTGTTATGGGTGAAAATGCGAGTGGCTTATGGGATGAAGAAGATGCCTTTTATTATGACGAGTTAAAAATACCGGGAGGAAAAGAAATTAAACTGAAAGTAAGGTCAATGGTTGGCCTTATCCCTTTATTTGTGGTGGAAATATTACATGAAACCATACTCAAAAAGCAAACTAAATTTACAGGGCACCTGAATTGGTTTTTGAAACACCGCCCCGAACTCGCTAACCTGGTTTCACACTGGAATGAAAAAGGCGACAATGAGATGCACCTGCTCTCTTTGCTGCGGGAGCACCGCATGAAAAAAATTTTATCCCGCATGCTTGATGAAATGGAGTTTCTCAGTCCATATGGTATCCGGTCACTGTCTAAATTTCATGATCAGCATCCCTATACAATAACCAATGATGAAGGAACGTATAACATGCAATATGCCCCTGCGGAATCGCCTGTTCCGGTTTTTGGAGGAAATTCCAACTGGCGTGGGCCGGTATGGATGCCATTGAATTTTTTGATCATCGAATCTCTGCAAAAATTCCACCTATTTTACGGCGATGGGTTTAAGGTGGAGTACCCCACCCGTTCCGGCCAGTATTTAACATTGGCCCAAATTAGCAAAGAGCTGTCTGCACGATTGAAACGGTTGTTTTTAAAAGACGCTAATGGACAAAGGCCGATATATGGCGACAACAATAAACTCCAGAACAACCCGCATTTTAACAACTATATTCTGTTTCACGAATATTTTCACGGCGATAATGGTAAAGGATTGGGCGCGTCGCACCAAACCGGGTGGACAGGATTGATAGCGGGATTGCTGTAGTGGAGGTTTGTTCTAATAAAAAACCGCCACTCTGCGGCGGCGGTTTACAAATTTGTTTAGAAGATACCGTTTCGTTAGGGATAGCTTATTTCCTGCTGTTCAGTTTCGCCAGCAATCTTAATATTTCAAGATACAGCCATACAATGGTAACCAATAGTCCAAAAGCGCCATACCATTCCATGAACTTAGGGGCGCCTGCATCGGAGCCACGCTCAATCATATCAAAATCCAGTATCAGGTTAAGCGCGGCGATACCCACAACAAACAATGAAAAGATAATTCCAAATGTGCTGCCCTGGTGAATAAATGGAATATCTATGCTGAAAAAACGGAGTACAATAGAAATGAGATAAAAAATAGCGATACCCGCGGTAGCTGTTATAATAACCGATTTAAAAGTTTCCGTAGCGCGGATGATGCGCATATTATACAAAACAAACATAGCAATAGCCACACCAAATGTTAACCCTACTGCTTGAGTAATAATATATGGCGCGGTTGCTTCAAATGCATGGTTGTAATAGGCCGAGATAGCGCCTACAAACAATCCTTCTAACAAAGCATAGGCGGGAGCCAGAAACGGAGCCCATGTTTTTTTGAAAACGATTACCAGCGCCACAATCAATCCGCCTATAGCACCGCCCCACATATAAGAAGTTACATCTACCCCTTTGCCAAAACTGTACCAGCTAAAAAAAGCGGTAGCCATCACCATTAAAAAGAGAAAACCAAATTTATTCAATGTTCCTCTCACGGTCATAACATCCTCTCGGTCTGCTGTGAGCGTTGACTTGAACATTTTTTCACTAAGGGTGGGATTACCGGATTTAAATAATTCCATATTTATAAGTTTAGGTTTATGAGTAAAGATAACTCTTTTTTGAAGTTTTGATTTTCCAGCCAGGTTAATTTTATCAATAGATAGCTAAAATTGCGCCGGTTGGATGACGATTAAACAAAGATGACTTTCATTTGAATTTTGTGCCTCAAAGCAAATGTAGATACACATTTTGCAAGTTGTTATCTTTGCGCTATGTTAAAATCAACTTTATTAGAGGCTGCCGAAGCAGCGGGTACCATTATGCGGGATTCGTTTAACGGAAACTTCAAAATTTCCAATAAAGAGGGCATCAATAACTTAGTAACAGAAATAGACCACAAGTCCGAAAAAGCCATTATTGATATTATCAAAAAAAACTATCCCGATCATTTTATCCTGAGTGAAGAGATTGGAGAACTTGTTATGGATTCCGCTTATAAATGGATCATTGATCCTATAGACGGAACGGTTAATTACGCGAACGGTATTCCCATTTGCTGTGTAAGCATAGGTATTGAACACGAAGGGAAAATGATTTTGGGTGCAGTGTACAATCCTTTCATAGATGAACTTTTCCTAGCCGAAAAGGGCGAGGGTGCAACCCTGAATGATAAACCTATCCGCGTAAGCTCAAAACCCGACCTGGCCAGCTCCTGCTTAGTTACCGGTTTTCCATACAGCCTGTTGGATGAGCCAAACGGTCCATTAGATGTTTTTAATGCCCTGATCCGGAAAGGCATCCCGGTGAGGCGTTTGGGTTCTGCAGCCATTGACCTGTGCTGGGTAGCTGCAGGCAGGTTCGATGGTTTTTATGAGCACAGGTTACAACCATGGGACAGCGCCGCCGGCTTTCTAATGGTTGAAGAGGCCGGGGGGAAGATCACAGACTTCAGCAACAACTACTATTCTCCTTATCAACCGCAGATACTGGCTACCAACGGAAAAATACATGATGCGTTGTTAGCCTGCATAAACGGTGCTCAATAATATTAACCTGGGTGAAAGATAAGGTCACCTGGCCTCATCATTCACTTTTTACCTTTAATCATTTTTCATGTCATCACGTACAGAAATAGCATCACTTGGTGAATTTGGGTTGATTGATCATCTTACCCAAAACAATGAAACACATCATGCCTCCACTGTGTTAAGCATAGGCGATGATGCCGCCGTACTGGATCATTTTGGTAAACAAATTGTAGTAACTACCGATCTGCTGATAGAAGGTGTTCATTTTGATATGGTGTATACACCGCTCACGCATTTGGGATATAAGAGTGTAATTGTAAACCTGAGTGATGTATATGCCATGAATGCTATGCCGGCACAAATTACCCTGAGCATAGGCATCAGCAACCGTTTTAGTGTTGAAGCACTGGAAGAATTTTACGAAGGTGTATACGCTGCATGTGAAAAATACAATGTAGATCTTGTAGGAGGCGACACCACTACTTCCAATAAAGGATTCATAATAAGCGTTACGGCAATTGGCGAAGTGATACCCGACCGCTTTGTAAAACGCGATGGCGCTAAAAAAGGCGACCTGGTTTGCGTAAGCGGCGATCTGGGAGCGGCTTACCTCGGGTTATTGCTGATGGAAAGAGAGAAAAAAATATTCATGGAAAGCCCTTCCGTACAGCCCGACCTGGAAAGCCAGGATTATATTTTACGCAGGTTATTGAAGCCTGAAGCAAGAAAAGATATCATCAGCTTTTTTGAAGAGAACGACATCCTTCCTACCAGTATGATGGATATAAGCGACGGGCTGAGCAGCGAAATATTACATATTTGTAAACAAAGCAACGTGGGTTGTGTACTCCATGAAGATAAAATCCCTGTTGACGAGGCGTCGCGGCAGTTTGCGTTTAAGCTTGATCTTGACCCCACTGCCTGCGCGTTAAGCGGTGGCGAAGATTATGAATTGCTTTTTACCATTAAGCAGGAGGATTACGATAAAATTGTGCTCAATGAACAGATCAGCGTTATTGGCTATATTACCGAACCGGCCCAGGGCAGTCATATAATAACCCGGTCGGGCAACAAACACGCTTTAACAGCACAGGGATGGAATGCGTTTGGGTAGAAGCAAATGGTTGAGTAGTTTCACCATTCGTCATTTCATGTCAATCTTAACATCTTACTATGGTTAAAAAATAAGAAAAATATTAACTTCGTTGCCTGCAATGAAATATATTTTATACATACTCCTGGGTTATGTGCTTTACCGCTTCATTACGGGCTTTTTGATCCCGGTTTTTAGAACGGGAAAACAAATTAAAAAACAGTTCAACGAAATGCAGCAGCGCATGCACGAGCAGATGCAGCAACAATCTTCTGCGCCGCCGCCTCAGCAACAGGCCGCCAAAAAATCTCCTTCCGGGGAATATATTGATTTTGAGGAGGTGAAATAGATCGTTATAGTGCTATCCTTCAGGCAGTTATTATCTTGCAACTGAAAATCATCGAAAGATAAACAGATGAAATCACCTAAATTTGCGCTCCTTTTCATTTTATTAATATTACAATGGCAAATCAATTATTCGATTTTGGATTGATTGGGTTAGGCGTTATGGGACGCAACCTGTTATTAAATATGGCCGATCATGGCTTTGCAGTAATAGGATACAACAGGAGCCCGCAAAAAGTTACGGAATTAGAAAGTGAAATTGTTGCGGGCACTACGGTAAAAGGCACTTCCGATTTGAAAGTAATGGTGGATGCACTTAAATCGCCCCGCAGAATTATGATGCTGGTACAGGCAGGTAAACCGGTAGACGATGTGCTCGGCGAGCTGATTCCCCTGCTCGATAAAGGCGATATTGTTATTGATGGGGGTAATTCGCATTACACCGATACACTGCGACGTGTACAGTACATGCAGGAAAAAGGTTTTCATTTTATGGGTATGGGTGTTTCAGGCGGCGAAGAAGGCGCCAGGAGAGGCCCCAGTATTATGCCCGGCGGTGATCCCGAAGCCTACCCTCATGTAAAACCGATGCTGGAAGCCGTTTCGGCCAAGGTTAACGGCGAGCCCTGTGTAGCACACCTGGGTAAGGGCGCTGCAGGCCATTATGTAAAAATGGTGCACAATGGTATTGAATATGGCATTATGCAACTGATCAGCGAAGTATATGATGTGCTGCACCGCGGCTATGGCTTAACCAATGATGAACTGCATGAAGTATTTAAACAATGGAATGAAGGCGAACTGCAGTCTTTCCTGGTGGAAATAACCCGTGATATATTTTTAAAAACAGACGATAAAACCGGCAAACGATTGGTGGATATGATTTTGGATAAGGCGGGTTCCAAAGGAACGGGCAAATGGACATCGCAGGACGCTATGGACCTGGGTATTGCCATCCCTACCATAGATATTGCCGTAAGTATGCGTAATTTTTCGGCGCTCAAACAGGAAAGGGTAAACGCATCTAAAATATATCCTTCCGTTATTAAAATAACGGGGGTTTCCAAAGAAGATATTATCCAGCAGGCAAGAGAAGCCCTGTTTCTGGGAACATTGATCAGCTATGCGCAGGGGTTGGCATTGTTATTTGTGGCTTCCAAGGAATACGACATGGAGATTCCGCTTCCGCAGGTGGTAAAAATATGGAGGGGAGGTTGTATCATCCGCTCTACTTTACTGGAAATATTTTACCAGGCCTATTCCAATAATCCCGCACTTTCTAATATTTTACTGGATAGCCATATTGCTGCACTTCTGAAACCGAGAACAGCCAATACCCGCAAATTCATCGCTACGGCTGTGCAGGCAGGTATTCCTGTTTCCGCACTGGCAGTGTCGCTGGGATATTTTGATGCTTACCGCAGCGAAGTGATGCCCACGAACCTGATACAGGCTCAGCGCGATTTTTTTGGCGCACATACGTATCAGCGTATTGATGAAGAAGGTATTTTTCATACCAACTGGCAATAAAAAGATCAAGTAACAAATGCCACGAATTATAATACACTGGTTTTATTGGTGCATCCGTGGCAAAATTCGGCCGACATACATAATCAACAGTTTTTGAATCGTTAAAGCATGCAGAACCATAAACGACCACCTGCTTCACTCATTTTCATTTTTGGAGGAAGCGGAGATCTTAATCTTCGCAAACTAACTCCTGCCTTATATAATTTGTTTCTCGACGACTGGATGCCTGAAAAGTTTGGCATTGTTGGCATTGGAAGATCTGATTATTCAAACGAAACATACAGAGAACATTTGCTGGAAGGAATTAAAAAGTTTTCGCGGCGCAAGGATGAAGTGAATGATAAATGGAATGACTTTTCAAAGCACATCAGCTACCTGCAAATGGATGCTGAAGATGAACCAGCCTACCAACAGATATCCGCCATCGTTAAAGAAAAGGAGGCCACTTTTGGCGAACATCCCAACGTTATTTTTTACCTGGCTGTGGCGCCACAGTTGGTGCCCGATATTGCCGCCAAACTGGGTCCGCTGAACATCTGTGCCGATACCAAATGTACCCGCATCGTTATTGAAAAACCTTTTGGTCACGATCTGCAAAGTGCAATGGAACTGAACCATTTGCTGAGCACAATGTTTGATGAAGACCAGATATTCCGCATTGATCATTACTTAGGCAAGGAAACGGTACAGAATATTTTGGCTCTGCGTTTCGCCAATGCTTTATTTGAGCCCATATGGAACCGCAACTATATTGAAAACGTACAGATCACCGCGGCAGAAACAGTTGGCGCCGAGAGCCGGGGCGCTTATTATGAAAAATCAGGCGCCCTGCGCGATATGGTGCAGAACCATATGTTGCAGCTGATGTGTATGATTGCCATGGAGGCGCCGGTATCCTTTGATGCCAACGAGATCCGCAATAAAAAAGTAGATGTGCTGAATGCCATCCGCAAAATAGATCACGCCAGTGTGCAGGATTATGCAGCCAGAGGGCAGTATGCTGAAGGATGGATGAAAGGCGAAAAGATGACGGGCTACCGCCAGGAAAAAAACGTGAACCCGGAATCGAACGTTGAAACCTTTGCTGCCGTTAAATTTTATATTGACAACTGGCGCTGGCAGGATGTTCCTTTTTATGTGCGTACCGGCAAGCGCATGCACAACAAGAGCACCATTATTACCCTGCAATTTCGCCCGGCTCCCAGCTTTGCATTTCCGCGGGAGGCAGCCGATACCTGGCGCCCCAACAGGCTCACCATAAGCATACAACCCGAAATGGATATCCGCATCCGTTTCCAGGCCAAAAGGCCCGGACAGGATATGACCTTAAGTCCTGTGGATATGATCTTCAACTATGATGAGGCCTACGATGAGCATGAACCCGAGGCTTATGAAACGCTTTTATTAGATGTAATGGAGGGCAATGCCACTTTGTTTATGAGGGTAGACCAGGTG
>CAMPJQ010000022.1 GCA_946886925.1 uncultured Terrimonas sp. | reverse complement strand
ATACAAAGCTTATTGTATCAATACCAGGAACGGGGGGGACTGAGCAAAAAGCAGTTGGAGGGATTGTACTATAAAGCCGCTAAAATAGCTGCTATCCCCGAAAATAAGCTCACCACTTTGGAAGCGATCATTAAAAAAAAACCGAACAGGTATAAATCTGCCCCACCCGGGCCCTCACCGCTTTACACAAAAGATGAAAATGCGGAACGTATGCTCAATACCATACTGGCAAAATATCCGCAACACAAAAGAGTATTGTTTTTAAAGGCCAAATACGACAACAACGAACCACTGTCAACAGTGGAATTAAGTGAATTGCAAAAATTTAATAAAATGCTTCAATAGATAATTTCAGTAATTTCCGGAATATTAACCCCTAAACACATATTTATTAAGCATATGAATGATTTGCTCAGGCAGTTTTTAGAAAAAGTACAATGCAGAAATACAGCAGAACCAGAGTTTTTACAAGCAGTGTCGGAGGTGGCAGAATCACTCATCCCATATATTGAAAAGCATCCGAAATATAAAAACAGCAAAATGCTGGAGCGCATTGTTGAACCCGAAAGAGTAATCATCTTCAGAGTACCCTGGTTGAATGATATAGGAGAAGTGGAGGTGAACAGGGGCTTTAGGGTACAAATGAACAGCGCCATCGGGCCCTATAAGGGAGGACTTCGCTTTCACCCCTCGGTAACATTGAGCGTACTTAAATTCCTGGCCTTTGAGCAGGTATTTAAAAACAGCCTTACCGGTCTTCCTATGGGAGGCGGAAAAGGCGGATCTGATTTTGATCCCAAAAACAGATCCGATAATGAAGTGATGAAATTTTGTCAGAGTTTTATGACCGAACTCTACCGCCATGTAGGCGCCGACATAGACATTCCGGCCGGGGATATTGGTGTAGGAAACAGGGAGATCGGCTATTTGTTTGGACAATATAAACGCATTAAAGGCGAATTTAGCGGCGTACTTACGGGCAAAGGATACGAGTGGGGTGGCAGCCTTATACGGCCTGAAGCTACCGGCTACGGCCTGGTTTATTTTGTGGAGGAAATTCTTAAAACCAGGGGCGATTCCCTGGTGGGAAAAAAAGTTACCATTTCCGGTTCGGGCAATGTAGCCCAGTATGCTGCTGAAAAATGCATTGCTAAAGGCGCTAAGGTGCTCACAATGTCTGACTCCGGCGGATTTATTTACGACCCGGATGGCATTGACCAGGAACGATTAAATTATATTAAGCATCTGAAAGATCACGAGCGGGGCAGGATCAGTGAATATGCCAGCAAATTCAATTGCAGCTTTTTTAAAGGCGAACGTCCCTGGAAAATCAAATGTGATATTGCATTGCCCAATGCTACTCAAAATGAATTAAATGGAGATGATGCCATTGCACTGATAGAGAATGGTTGTTTTTGTGTTGCCGAAGGCGCCAACATGCCCTGTACACCGGAAGCAGTTGCTGCATTTAACCATGCACGTATTTTCTACGCCCCGGGCAAGGCTGCCAATGCAGGTGGGGTGGCAGTATCGGGATTGGAAATGTCGCAAAACTCGCTTCGATTTTCATGGACGCGAGATGAGGTGGATAACAAGCTGAAAGAAATCATGAAGCAGATCCATAAGCTTTGTGTGAAATATGGCAGGGAAGAAGACGGGCACATCAACTATGAAAAAGGGGCCAATATAGGCGGATTTGTTAAGATAGCCGATTCTATGCTGGCACAGGGGGTGGTTTAAAAATCAATCTAATTGCTGCTGCATCCTGCGTACCCTGTCTTCTAATTTTTCCGATGTAAGACTTTCCCTTAAGCTGTCCACTTTAATAGGAAAACAGAATGGGGTGAGCTGTGAGGGAAATGTGATGATAATGCTGGATTGCTGTATGCGCTCCAGCATGTTGCGCAAACGCACTTCTTCCATCTGCTGATCCAATACTTCACGATAAGCCTGTTGCATGAGCACATTACCCGAATCGTATTCATGAAACACTTTAAATAGCAGGGATGCGGAAGACTGCAGGTGACGTGCTTTCTTTTGTTCGCCCGGAAAACCCTGGAAGATCAGTCCGCCGATAACAGCAATATCCCTGAATTTGCGCATAGCCATTTCCGTTGCATTTGCACTTCGCTGTATATCATTTAGCAGATTATCCGGAGAAAACAATTCATATACGTTGCTGTCATCTACCGGTATAGGCTGATCGCTCAGTAACTCGAAGCCGTAGTCATTCATAGCAAACGAAAAAGTTATGGATGTGATCCGGCTGATGCGCCAGGCCAAAATAGCAGCCATAGCTTCGTGTACCAGTCTTCCTTCAAAAGGAAATACAAACAGGTGGTAGCCATCCTTTGTTTCAATATGTTCAATGAGGAGTTCGTTATGTTTGGGTACATGCGATAGTTTTTCCTGCAGATCAAACAGTGGTTTTAAAACATCTATTTCACTGTCGGTCCTTTTTGCTGTTTGTTTTTGATGCGCCATGGCAGACAGGTTTGCTTTTTTTCTTCCTGCTTTATTTAATTCTTCTCTTAATTTTTTTCCCAGGTTGGCCGACAGGGGCATTCTGCCGCCCTGCCAGCTTGGAACGATGGATTTTTTAGCATTGGATTTTTTTACAATTACAGTCATGTCTTTTATACCTACCAATTCTACATTCCTGCCAGCCAGCGTAAACACGGCCCCGGGATCCAGCCTTGATATAAACCATTCTTCAATCACTCCAATATACCCGCCCGACATAAACTTTACTTTCAGCATGGCTTCACTTACAATAGTGCCAATATGCATACGGTGACGCATGCTCATCCTGCGGTTGGTAATGCGGTACAGCCCGTTAATGATCTCTACCTTTTTAAATTCATCGTATTGCTGCAGGGCTACCCCACCGGCAGTGATAAATTGCAGGATTTGCAGCCATTCATCCCTTGTCACATCTTTATAACAGTGGGTTTTCAGTACTTCCCTGTATATTATATCCGGATCAAACCCGTCAGAAACCGCTAAAGTGCAGAGGTATTGGATCAATACATCAAAGCACAGCAGCATGGGTTCACGGCTTTCAATAATATCTTCAGCTATAGCGCTTTTCAATGCTGAGGCTTCCACCAGTTCCAGTGAGTGGGTAGGCAAAAAATAGATCTTGCTTACCGCATCGGGCTGATGACCACTACGGCCCGCCCGTTGCAAAAATCGCGCTACTCCTTTTGGCGAACCAACCTGGATAACCGTTTCTACCGGCCTAAAATCTACGCCCAGGTCCAAACTTGCCGTACATACTACCGCTTTCAAAATGCCGGCATGCAATGCTTCCTCTACCCATGTTCTTAATTCGGGCTCAATGCTTCCATGATGCAAAGCAATGGCGCCTGCTAATTCCGGCGCTGTATTCAGGAGGCCCTGGTACCAGGTTTCACTCATGCCCCTGGTATTTATGAAAATGAGTGTTGTGCGGCTTTGATCAATAATGGGAATTACTTTATCTATCAGCTTTATTCCCAAATGGCCGGCCCAGGGATATTTTTCAATCTCATCGGGAAAAATAGATTCAACTTCAATATTTTTTTTTAGTTGAGCACGCACAATTACCGGCTGGTCCCGTGCTGAGAGGGAAGCATGCAATACCGCACCCGCTTCTGCAAGATTTCCGATGGTGGCCGAGATGCCCCAGATAAGGGGAAAAGGTGAAGAGGGAGTGGTAAGTGGTAAGTGGTAGATGTTTGCAGTGCGTAAAGATACGAGCCTGCTGATGGCCAGTTCTACCTGCACGCCTCTTTTGCTGCCCAGCAGTTCATGCCATTCATCCACCGCGATGATCTTAAGGGTAGCAAAAAATTCGGGATAATTTTTTTGAGCCAGCAGCAGGTGCAGGCTTTCGGGGGTAATGATCAGTATTTCCGGAGGATGTTTTTTTTGTTGCTGTCGTTCGGCCGTGGGTGTATCGCCATTCCGTATACCCACACGCCAGCGTATACCCAGCTCCGTTATCGCTTCCTCCATTGCCCTGCCTATATCCTTGGCCAGTGCACGCAAAGGTGTAATCCATACCAATTGCAGTTTGCTGACTGCTTTACTTTTATAGTCATCCGGATGCTGATTAATGAACTCTATTACGGCGCCCAGGAAAACGGAAAATGTTTTGCCAAACCCGGTGGGCGCATTTACCAACCCGCTTTTGCCATTAATGATATGCTGCCAGGTTTCTTCCTGGAAGGCAAAAGGTTTAAAATCCTTTTTAGCCAACCATTCCTTTACTATTTTATATCCTGCTGACCGGTGTAACTGCATTGAAGCATGTAAATTACAGATAAGTGATTGAATTTTTCGCAATCGATTTAAGTCCGCACCCGCCACAGAAGCCACGTTCAAAATGACCGCTACGATCAAAAACATAAACCGCCCAATAGTTTTAAAAAAATATTACCCGGCGCTGAAGCATTGAAAAACTTATTGTAATATTCAGGAAAAAAAAATCTTATGCCATGCGAATCATCCGGAATATACAAAACCGCATTTATGAAATAAGGGGTGAAAAAGTAATGCTCGATTTTGATCTGGCTGCTCTTTATGAAGTTGAAACCAAAGTATTAAACCAGGCAGTAAAGAGAAATAATAAGCGGTTTCCTGCTGATTTTATGTTCCGGCTCACGGCAGTGGAATGGGAAACCATCCGGTCACAATTGGTGACCGCATCCATAAACCCTTCCACGATGCGGTCACAAATTGTGACCGCATCGCAAGGAAAACGAAACACCGGTGTTACCCCCTATGCCTTTACCGAACAGGGTGTTGCCATGCTCAGCGGCATATTAAACAGCGACAAAGCCATTAATATGAATATTGCCATTATGAGGGCTTTTGTAGAAATAAGAAGGGTTGTTTTACAGCAGGCCGACATAAAGGAGCAATTAAAACAAATACAGCAGCGCATTGGTGAACACGATGGACAGCTATCGGCCATTTACGACGCTATCGAAAATTTATTAGATGATAAAGCCGCACAAAAAAAATGGGAGGACAGAGAAAGAATAGGGTTTAAAAAATAAGTGAAAAATAAAAATGAACCCCTACCAGCAACTCATAAAAGCCCTGCACGCCTATCCATCCAAAACATGGATAAACAGGTATTTTGATCTGCAGCGTAAATTGTTGCAAACCCTGCAAATTGAAAACGTTAACCCCAGGCTGGGGCTTTCACTGACCCAAAACGGCAGTATGCCCGCAAACCTTGGCCAGCGGTATGTGCTGCGGCCTGCGCCCGATGGGTATATAGGCTGCATTGTGCCTATAGATTTTGATGAGGAATACGTAGAAGGCGCTGTGGTTTTTGAATTCAGCAGAGGGAAAATGAAGGACGCCAAATTTCTGGAACTGAACTTTGAAAAACATGTCTCATTGCCTGCTGTGTTATGGCAGGCCTGCCTATGGTGCTGTGAAGATATTTTGGCACACTGTCGCAGATTGGGGTACAGAAAATTCCACCAGCCGTTGTTATATGATTTTACGATGGAGCCGGCGGTGCGACATGAAATTTTAAGCGAAGTAAATATTATTGAATGATAACCAATCCCGTAGCACTACTCCCCTATCCTTTCCAGCCTGAACAAAAATGCATATTCCAATGCAATGTCCTTCAGGTAATCGAACCGGCCCGAAGCACCGCCATGCCCGAAATCCATATTGGTATGCAACAAAAGAATATTGTTATCGGTTTTCATTGCCCGGAGTTTAGCCACCCATTTTGCCGGTTCAAAGTATTGCACCTGGCTATCGTGCAACCCTGTTGTTACCAGCATATTTGGATAGTGCTTTTGTTCTACATTTTCATAGGGTGAATAAGATTTCATATAAGCATAGGCTTCTGCATTCTTTTCAGGATTGCCCCATTCGTCATATTCATTGGTGGTTAATGGAATGCCTGCATCAAGCATGGTATTCACCACATCTACAAATGGCACCTGTGCAATAACGCCGTGCCACAGATCCGGCGCCATATTTACTACAGCACCCATCAGCAAGCCACCGGCGCTGCCGCCCTGTGCATACAAATGTGCTTTGGAAGTAAAATTTGCTTTTACCAAAAATTCGCCACAGTCAATAAAATCAGTGAACGTATTTTTCTTCTTCATCATCTTACCATCCTCATACCACTGCCTTCCCATTTCCTGCCCACCGCGGATATGCGCTATGGCAAATGCAAAACCACGGTTGAGCAAACTGAGCCGGTTGCTGCTGAACGTAGCATTCATGCTGTTGCCATAAGAACCATAACCATATAGCAACAATGGCGCCTTTCCATCTTTCACAAATCCCTGTTTGTATACAATAGAAACAGGAATTTCAGACCCGTCCCTGGCCATGACGTACAGCCTTTCTGTAGTATAGTCTTTGGTATCGTATCCGCCCACTACTTCCTGCTGTTTCATCAGCTTCTTTTCCCTGGTGTCCATATTGTAATCATAAGTACTGTTGGGGGTTACCAGGGAAGTATAGCTGTACCGCAAGGTTGGCGTATTAAATTCAGGATTGGCACCCACGGCAGCGGTGTACGCCGGTTCTCCAAAATCAATGTAATATTCCTGTGCCAATGAAATATTGCGTATGCGCAACTGTATCAACCCGTTTTTACGTTCAGTAACAACCAGGTGATCTTTAAATACATCAATATCTTCAAGCAATACATCGGAACGGTGCGGTATAACATCCTTCCACGCGCTGCTGTCTGTTCTGTTCAGGGAACATTCCATGAGCCTGAAATTCTTTGCATTTAAATTGGTAACAATATAAAATTTGCTGCCCAGTTCATGTACCTCATACAACACTTCCTTCATACGCGGTTGAAATATCGTGAAGGGAGCATCGGGTGCATTGGCCTTAATGAAGCGCATTTCCGCAGACAATGTAGCTTCAGAAACAATAAATATGAATTTCCCGGATTTCGTTTTTTCCACACCAATATAATTCGTGGGATCTTTTTCTTCGTATACCGTTACATCCTGCGTTTCGCTGGTATTTAGTTTGTGCCTCCTTATTTTTTCCGTAAGCAGGGTAGTGGGATTATTAAGGGTGTAAAACAATGTATTGTTATCATTGGCCCAGGTGGAACTGCCGGTAGTTCCTTTTATGGATTCCTTAAACAATTCACCGGTTTCTAAATCCTTTATATAAATTGTATACTGCCTGCGCGATACCGTATCTACCCCAAAAGCCAGCAGCTTATTGTCTTCACTCACATTAAATCCTGTGGCAGCATAATAAGGATGGGCTTTTGCCAGTTCATCCACATCCAATAAAATTTCTTCAGGGCCTTCAAGACTTCCTTTTTTACGGCAATATTTATAGTATTGTTTCCCATCCTCTGTGCGGATATAATAGAAATACCCGTTTTTAAAAACAGGAACCGACTCATCTTTTTCCTTTATCCTGCCTTTCATTTCCTCATACAATTTTTCCCGGAAGGCTTTTGACCCGCCCATCGTGGTATCGAGGTAGGCATTCTCTTCTTTTAAATAACTTACAACTTCAGCACTATCGGGCCCTTTTTTAAAATAATCAATCATCCAGTAATAATTATCGGTTACAGTATCGCCGTGGATAATACGTTGATGTTCTTTAATTACAGCCACCGGGGGTTTAATATCCTTGTTCCACATATAAGATTCTTTTTCGTCTTTTATTTGTGTATTGCATGCAGTCATAAAATTCATTGCTGTAAAAGTGAAGATTGTAAAACAGGTTCTCATAAATCCTTTTTGAAGTGAACTGGATTACAGTAATGCAAAATGGCAGCAGGTTTCTGAATGGTGCATTCAGAATAACCAGTATAAAACTTTAATCGTAAAAAGTTTAAAGAATAGATTTGTTTATGGCAGAATGCTGCCCCTCATTCATCATTTCCCGTACAGCGGCGGCTATAGCAAAGGCATCATATCCGCATTCTTTTTGCAATTCTTTAGGAGTACCCTGTTCTATTACATGATCAGGCATTCCTAATATTTTTACTTCGGCCTTGTATTGATGGAATGCCATAAATTCCAGAACAGCACTTCCAAAGCCTCCTTGTACAGTACCATCTTCCACGGTAATTACTTTATTGAACTTAGTGAATACTTCATGCAGCAAATTTTCATCCAGTGGTTTTGCAAAGCGCATATCATAATGTGCCGGGTTCAGCTCTTCCGTTCTTAAATCGCGTATGGCTGCGGCTGCAAAATTTCCGGGATGACCGAATGACAATATGGCTATCCCTTCGCCGTCTTTTAGTTTTCTTCCGTTGCCTGGTTTAATCTCTTTCATCTCTGTTCTCCACTCAGGCATAACACCCTCACCACGGGGGTACCGGATAACGAACGGATGTACCGTGGTATCTAACTGTGCAGTATACATGAGGTTTCGTAATTCGCTTTCATTCATGGGGGCACTCACAATCATATTGGGAATGCAACGCATATAAGCGATATCGTATGCGCCATGGTGCGTAGCGCCATCTTCCCCAACCAACCCGGCGCGATCAAGGCAAAAGATAACAGGCAGATCCTGGATGGCTACATCATGCACTACCTGGTCGTAAGCCCGCTGCATAAAGGAAGAATAGATATTGCAAAACACTTTCATACCCTGGGTAGCCATGCCTGCACTTAAGGTTACCGCATGCTGCTCACAGATGCCTACATCAAAAGCACGATCCGGCATTTTGTCCATCATAAATTTTAATGACGATCCTGAAGGCATTGCGGGCGTTACCCCTAATATTTTATTGTTTTTTTCGGCCAGTTCAATTATGGTGTGCCCAAACACATCCTGGTATTTTGGAGGCTGCGGAAGATCGAATTTCTTCTTGTATATTTCACCGGTGATCTTATCGAACAGGCCCGGCGCATGCCATTTGGTTTGATCCTTTTCGGCAAGCGAATATCCTTTTCCTTTAACCGTAAGTATATGCAGCAGTTTGGGGCCGGGAATTTTTTTAAGATCCTGCAAAACATCCACCAGCTTAGTAATATTATGCCCGTCTATAGGTCCGAAATAACGGAGATTCAATGCTTCGAAAAGATTGCTGCTTTTGCTTACAAACCCTTTAATGCTATGCTCCAGTTTGCTGGCCATTTCCCTTGTAAAGCGTTTGCCCACCGGCAATTTTCCCAGGGCGTTCCAGATATCGTCTTTTAATTTATTATAAGTGCGGGAAGTAGTAATATCGGTAAGGTATTCTTTGAGCGCTCCCACATTCTGATCAATGCTCATGCAGTTGTCGTTGAGAATGATGAGCATATCCGCATCGGCCACACCGGCATGATTCATGCCTTCAAAAGCAAGTCCGGCGGTCATTGCCCCATCACCAATAATGGCCACCGATTTCCTGTCTTCCCCTTTGTATTTGGCCGCCATTGCCATGCCCAGTGCGGCAGAAATAGAAGTGGAAGAATGTCCAACGCCAAAACTGTCATACTCGCTTTCTGCGCGCCGTGGAAACCCACTAAGTCCTTTGTATTTGCGATTGGTGTAAAAATTATCCCGTCTGCCCGTTAAAATTTTATGACCGTAAGCCTGGTGACCTACATCCCATACCAACTGGTCGTAAGGTGTATTAAAAACATAATGCAGGGCAACGGTAAGCTCTACAACACCCAAACTGGCCCCAAAATGTCCACCGTGCACGCTTACCACATCAATTATATATTGACGCAGTTCACTGCACATCTGGTGCAATTGTTCCTTGTTCAACTTTTTGAGATCTTTCGGATCAGTGATCTGTTGTAAAAGAAGCCCTGGTGTTATATCCATGAAAAACATCTTAAAATCAATGACAAAAGTAAGATATAAATGCTTTTGGGGTAAAGTATTTATTGCCTTGTTAAGTCTTGAAAATCAATAAATAACTAAATACAATTCAATTTATGCCCGCCGTTGACCCGCATTTTTCACCATTAGTAATACAATATTTTTGACAGGAAGCAGAAATGTTTAGATTTGATATATGCTATCTAAAATATCAAGATACTGGTGGTGCCAGATTTGTGGCTGGGGGATGTTTGCGCTTATTAATATCTTTTTTGCATATACCTACGATAAAACCATCTCAGAAAAATTAATCATCCGTCTTTTAATCGCTTTGTCGTTGGGAATTCCCATTACCCACCTGATACGCAATGTTATCATTACACGTAACTGGTTGCTATTGCCTATTGAAAAATTGGTTCCCCGTCTTTTTATCTGCATCATTATAGCCAGTTTTATTTATTCGCTCAGTTTACTTACCTTTTTTGAACTGTTTAACCTGTCTGAAATAGACCCCAAAAAGAAAGTAGCTTTTATCAACAAACTGGTGCTCAGAACTTTTGACAGCTCCCTTATTTTAATGGTGTGGGTACTGATCTATTATGTATACCATTTTTTCCAAAAGAATAAAAAGCAGGAAGTGGATACTTTCCGCCTGCAGTCGCTGGTAAAAGAACTGGAACTGAAAACCATTAAATCGCATATCAACCCGCATTTTATCTTCAATTCGCTTAACAGCATCAGGGCTTTGGTTGATGAAAACCCACAAAGGGCCAGGAGGGCTATCACTGAACTGAGCAATATTTTGCGCAGCAGTATGCAAACAGAAAAATTAGAGACCGTTCCCCTGGAGCAGGAATTAAATATAGTGAGAGATTACCTGGCCCTGGAGCAAATGCGTTTTGAAGAGAGATTGAAAGTTCAGTTTAATATTGATGAAGATACGCTGGATCAGCCTATACCACCCATGATGCTGCAAACGCTTGCGGAAAACGCCATCAAACATGGCATCAGCAAACAGTTGCATGGCGGTGTGGTAACTATTATTTCGGATTTTATAGATGATCATCATGAACTGATCATCCGCAACAGCGGATTTTTAAATGGTCATGCAGGACAAATGGGTTTTGGGTTGCAAAGTACGCAGGACCGCCTGAATCTTTTATTTGGCACAAAAGCCAGTTTTGAGATCAAAGATATACCGGGTAATATGGTAGAAGCCAAAGTGATAATGCCTGTAAATAACCGATAGTTAAATTATACATTATGACAAAAAGAGCCATTATTATTGACGATGAAAGATTGGCCAGAACTGAATTAAAAAAGCTATTGCAGGATCACCCTGAAATAGAAATAATAGCCGAAGCCGCCAATGCCAATGAAGGTATAGAAAAGATTGAGCATATGGCTCCTGATCTTGTGTTTCTTGATATTCAAATGCCGGGCAAAACAGGCTTTGATTTATTAACCGAATTAGACCGGTCGCCACAGGTAATATTTACTACGGCGTATGACGAGTATGCATTGAAAGCTTTTGAAGTGAACGCATTAGATTATTTGCTGAAACCGGTTGAGCCCAAGCGACTGGCAGATGCACTGCATAAACTGGAATATATTGAGGAAAAAGAAGCGCTTACCTCTTCATTAGGCGTACAGGGGGTAAACAGGGGCATTTTAGGCGAAAATGACCAGGTGTTTGTAAAAGATGGCGAAAGATGCTGGTTTGTAAAATTGAATGAAATACGGCTGTTTGAAAGTGTGGGCAATTATGCCAAAGTATTTTTTAGCACACATAAGCCACTCATATTAAAATCGCTCAATGCACTGGAAGAACGATTGGATGAAAAAGTTTTTTTTAGGGCCAACCGCAAACATATTGTAAACCTGCGCATGATAGAAAGAGTGGAACCTTATTTCAATGGCGGATTGCTGCTTGAAATAAAGGGAGGAGAAAAAATTGAGGTAAGTCGCCGCCAGGCAGTAAAGTTTAAAGAAATGATGAGCCTCTAGAAAGTTTTTGATCTGTTGTTTTTGGTTTGTTGTTTGATTCACGATTTGAGATTTAAACCTGCCCGTCCGGCAGGCGGGTTTGAAATTGCATTTCGTTTCGGATTTTGAATTTCATCCGCCACGGCGGACAGGCCTGCCTGCAGTAGGCAAGTTTGCTTTTTGTGATTTGGTTCTTGCTATAAATTCCCCTTTTTACTATGAAGAAATTTTATGTATCGGTAATTATACTGCTCACAGGCATTTATGTTTCAGCTCAAAAAATTGACAGGGTCATTACCGTTAAAAAAGTTAGCAAAATAGAAAAGACCTTATCGGCAGATGACATGGAGGGACGTGCTGTATTTACGCCCGGTATTGACAAGGCAGCAGCCTACATTTCAAAAGCATTTAAGAAGGCTGGCTTGCAAACTCCGCCTTCCTCAACCAGTTTTTTCCAGGAATTTACTTTAATTGAAGCCAAACAAATGAATGCAGCTGCCACAATAAATGGCGTTGGGGCTGATAGCAGCAGTATTATTGTTTTTACATCCAGAGAAACATTGTCGGTAACACAGGATTCGGGTTATGAAAATGTAAAAATTAATGCTGGAGACAGACTATTCAATACTGCTTACGGCTATATTATGTCTGGCAAAAATTATATTGTATGGGTAGATACTGCACATGCTAAAAACTTCCCTAATCTTCTGCGGCTCAAAAGAGAAAGCTTCAGGTCGGATAACAGCGTGTTGTTTGTTTTAACAGAGCAGGAACCGGTTGAATATTCGTTTTCTATCCAGCACAGGATAACAGAAAAGAAACTGAAAAATGTAGTAGGTATTTTACCAGGGAAAACCAAAAAAGATGAATATGTGATATTTTCCGGTCATTACGATCACCTGGGCATCGGCCAGCCTGATGCAAAAGGCGACTCGGTATTCAATGGTGCAAATGATGACGCCGCAGGTATAACCGCAGTGATTATGCTGGCAAACTATTTTAAAAAAATAAATAACAATGAACGCACACTTG
>CAMPJQ010000021.1 GCA_946886925.1 uncultured Terrimonas sp. | reverse complement strand
TTGCAACCTGTAACTTGTTATATCTTTGCGCTATGCAAATTTCTTCTTCCTTACTTGAAAATGCAGTTAATGAATTTGCCCGCTTGCCCGGTATCGGAAAAAAAACGGCGCTTCGATTGGTATTGCACCTGATTAAGCAGAGCCCGGAAGATGTACAACGGTTCACCGCTACCATTGACCGAATGAAAAAGGAAGTAATGTTTTGTACGGTATGCCATAATATTTCCGACAGTAATTTGTGTAATATTTGCGGTAATCCTTCCCGTAAAAAAGAAACCATTTGCGTGGTGGAAACCATACGCGATGTAATTGCGGTGGAAAGCACTCAGCAATACAATGGACTATACCATGTTTTAGGTGGCATTATTTCACCATTGGATGGTATAGGGCCCGACCAGTTGAATATAGAAACCCTTTTGCAACGCATACAAAAGAGCGATGTGGAAGAGGTGATCTTTGCACTTAGTCCGAATATCCAGGGCGATACAACTATTTATTACATACAGAAAAAGCTCGAATCCTCCCAGGTAAAGGTTACTACCATTGCCCGGGGTATCTCCTTTGGAGGGGAGCTGGAGTATGCCGATGAGCTTACCTTAGGCAGGAGCCTGCAAAACAGGATGCCGGTAGAAAAGTACGTTTCGCACTAACGCTTTTTATTTTCAACATACTGTTGTACATTTGCGCCACATATTCAGGCAGATTTGTTTATTGTTCAGCCTGATTAAAAACTGAACTAATAAACGATAAGAAACTCCCGCTACGGTTTCCCAACGTTTTAAAGTTTAGTAAATTTTTTTTGATACCGGCTGCATTGCTGCTATGTATCTTCCGTTGCGTCGCACACTTCAGCGCCTGCAACTATGGTGAGCATAATGCAACGCATATATAAAATGATACTGGAGGGAAAAATATGAGCGATATAAGAACAGCCTTACAACAACGTATCCTGGTAATAGATGGAGCTATGGGCACCATGATACAGCAGTATAAGCTCACCGAGGCCGATTACCGCGGTGAGCGTTTTAAAGACTGGCCCTCCGATGTAAAAGGCAATAATGACCTCCTGAGTATAACCCAGCCACAGATCATTACCGAAATTCATAAGCAATACTTGGCCGCCGGGGCAGATATTCTTGAAACCAATACCTTCAGCAGCACAGCAATTGCCCAGGCGGATTATGATATGCAGTCGTTGGCCTATGAGTTGAATGTGGCTGCTGCCCAATGCGCAAAGGATGCGATTAAGCAATCGGGTAAAACCGGTTGGGTGGCAGGCGCCATAGGTCCTTTGAATAAAACCCTCAGTCTTTCTCCCGACGTAAATAATCCGGGTTTCAGGGCGGTAACGTTTGACAAGGTAGTGGCCGCTTATTACGAACAGGTAAAAGGTTTGGCAGAAGGAGGTGTTGATATATTATTGGTTGAAACTATTTTTGATACGCTCAACGCCAAGGCGGCCATTTATGCTATAAAACAATTTTATCACGATCATCCCCAATTACAGCCTGCGGAGATCATGATCAGCGGCACCATTACCGATGCTTCCGGCCGTACCCTTAGCGGGCAAACCTTAGAAGCTTTTTATACTTCAGTAATGCATGCAAAGCCATTAAGCATTGGTTTGAATTGCGCGTTAGGCGCAAAGGAAATGAGGTCGCATGTAGAAGAGTTATCACAGATAGCATCGTGCTACGTGTCTGCTTATCCTAATGCCGGCCTGCCCAATGCCATGGGTGAATATGATGAAACGCCCGATGAAACGGCGCATTTTTTGGAGGAGTGGGCAGAAAGAGGATTTGTAAACATTGTAGGCGGATGCTGCGGTACAACGCCCGATCACATTAAGCACATAGCGGACAATGTGAGGAGTTTACCACCCCGGACTTTACCGGTTGTTGAGAGAGCGTTAATTTGAAAATTTGAAAATGTGGAAATCAATGAAGCGTGGGTAAAAAAATGAACAGTAAGCCTGATACCGCAAATTGCGAGTTCAGCTTTTGAAAAAGCTACATTATGAAGGCCTATCGTTCAAATCTGAAAGCTGAGGGCTCACCGCCGATAGCCCATAGCTAACCTTTAAAACTAAAAAACAATGTCTGAACCTGTAGTTATAAAACCATACCTCCGTTTGTCGGGACTTGAGCCTTTAGTGGTTCGTCCTGAAACCAATTTTGTAAATATAGGTGAACGTACAAATGTTACCGGCTCCAAAAAATTCGCCCGTTTGGTGCGGGATGGCAAGTATGAAGAAGCGCTAAGCGTTGCAAGACAGCAGGTAGAAAATGGTGCCCAGGTGCTTGATGTAAACATGGATGACGCCATGCTGGAAGGCGTAACGGCAATGACTACCTTCCTTAACCTGTTGCAAAGCGAACCCGATATTGCCAGGATCCCCATTATGATAGATTCTTCCAAATTTGAGATCATTGAAGCTGGTTTAAAATGCGTGCAGGGCAAGTGTATCGTTAACTCCATCTCCATGAAGGAAGGGGAAGAGAAATTTATCCGCCAGGCGGAAATATGCAAAATGTTTGGCGCTTCGGTTATTGTAATGGCATTTGATGAGCAGGGACAGGCGGATACCAAAGAAAGGAAAATAGAAATAAGTCATAAGGCATATAAAATACTTACGCAAAAAGTAGGATACGACCCGCAGGATATCATTTTCGATCCTAACATTTTTGCAATCGCTACCGGCATTGAAGAGCACAATAACTATGCGGTTGATTTTATTGAGGCCACAAAGGAAATAAAACGACTGATGCCGCTCACGAAAATAAGCGGCGGCGTAAGCAATGTATCCTTTTCTTTCCGCGGAAATGATCATGTGCGCGAAGCCATGCATGCCGTTTTTTTATATCACGCTATTAAGGCGGGCATGGATATGGGTATTGTAAATGCCGGACAGCTGGCTGTGTACGACGAAATAGATCCTCATTTGAGGCAGTTGTGCGAAGACGTGATACTGAACCTGAACAACAATAGCAATGAAGCCACTGAAAAGCTGATCGCTTTTGCCGAAACAGTAAAAGCAAAAGGAAAAGAAGTGGTTAAAGATAATGCGTGGCGCAATACTTCTGTTGAAGAACGGCTTACCCATTCGCTGGTAAACGGCATAACCGATTTCATTGATATTGACACGGAAGAAGCGCGCCTGAAATATCCCCGTCCTTTAGATGTTATTGAAGGTCCGCTGATGGATGGGATGAATGTAGTGGGCGATTTATTTGGCGCAGGAAAAATGTTTTTGCCGCAGGTGGTAAAATCCGCGAGGGTGATGAAAAAATCGGTGGCCATTCTTACGCCTTATATAGAAGCCGCAAAATCCGAAGTTTCGGATGCGCCAACTATTTTGCTGGCAACGGTTAAAGGAGATGTGCATGACATTGGCAAAAATATAGTAGGAGTGGTTTTGGGCTGTAATGGCTATAATATAAAAGATCTGGGTGTGATGGTGCCTACAGATAAAATTTTGGATGAAGCGGTAAAATGCGGCGCTGCTATGGTAGGCGTAAGCGGTTTAATTACACCATCACTCGATGAAATGGTGCATGTGGCGCACGAAATGAAACGCCGGGGCATGAATCTTCCATTGCTTATCGGTGGCGCTACTACCTCGCGTATGCATACTGCCGTTAAAATAGCACCCCAGTACGACAATGGCGTGGTGCATGTGCTCGATGCCAGCAGGAGCGTTACTGTGGCAGGCGCATTACTGAATGAACAAAAAGAAAAATTCCTGGAAGGGATCAGTGCCGAATACCAGAAACTAAAAACCGATTTCGAAAATAAGAAACCGGTTAAACAGTATATTTCTTATGAAGCCGCACAGTCCAATAAGGTAAAAATTGATTGGGAAAATTATACTGCTCCTATACCTTCTTTTACCGGCACAAAAATATTTGAGGACTATGATCTCAATGAAATACGACAGTATATAGACTGGAAACCATTTTTTATAGCATGGGAACTGCATGGCAATTTTCCGCAAATATTAACCGATGAAAAGGTAGGTGTGGAAGCCACTAAGCTTTATAACGATGCAAATGCTTTGCTAGACCGGACCATTGCTGAAAAGGGACTTACGGCTCACGGGGTAATAGGTTTTTGGCAGGCCAATACTACTGCGCCGGATACCGTTGAAGTAAAGAACGATGGTGGGGAAATAAGATTGGAATCTCTGCGTCAGCAAATTAAAAAAGCCCCAGGGCAGCCTAACCTGTCTCTGGCAGATTTTATAGCACCACAAACTACCGGCGTACAGGACTATATCGGTGCTTTTTCTGTTACCATTAAGGGAATAGAGCCTCATATCAAAAAATTTGAGGCAGAGCATGATGATTACAATAAAATAACCATGCAGGCCCTCTGCGACCGCCTGGTGGAAGCTTTTGCCGAATGTTTGCACCAACGAACAAGAAAGGAGTTCTGGGGTTATGTAAAAGAGGAGGCGCTGAGCAATGAAGAACTAATCAAAGAAAAATACCAGGGCATACGACCGGCACCAGGTTATCCCGCCTGTCCCGATCACCTGGAAAAATACAAGCTGTTCAGCCTGCTGGGTGGTGAAGATGCAACGGGCATCCATCTCACAGAATCCCTGGCTATGTACCCCGCATCATCGGTATGCGGGTGGTATTTCAGTAACCCGCAAAGCCAGTATTTTGGTGTGGGAAAAATTCAGCAGGATCAGTTTGACGATTATGTAAAACGCAGCGGTTCCGGTGCCGAAGAAATGCAAAGATGGTTGAGACCGGTGCTGGAATGAACAAAGGGTTTCCAACCTTTTTGAAGCCTGGAAACCCCGCCTCATATATTTTTTTTTAAACTGGACAGTTTTATCTTGAAGGGATACAGCTGTGTTTTTGACTCAAGTTTATTGTTTCAATATTATGGGTCCGGGAAATATTGAAATGTTTGTACCACCTCTTTAGTAATTATTTAAGGCGCTTATTGCTTTTGGTATATCAATTCAGCGCTTACACGTACTTCCTGTTTCACATTGATACCCTGTTGTTGTGTTGTTTTAACTTGTGTTCCACCCGTAATAAAAATCAGTTTATCACCCTCTATTCTATATTTTAAACCCGTTGGTATTATAGGTATGGTGGAACTTCCCGAAAACATCAGTCCGTCACTAACATATATTGAATCATTGGTTATTATTTTGTACCCGCTTACACCATCAGATGCAGGAACATTTACGAGAAATGGTATTTCAAAAGAATCTATTAGTGTGTTATTTTCATAGTAATCGGCTTTTGCCGTTGTATCAACCGAATAAGAAAGTCCAAAAGATTTCATATTGCTGCCGTCAATTTCAAGACGCCCTGCGTTATTCTTAGTTGTATACTCCGAATAGGTAACTGATTTATACAATATTCCGGCTTCTGTATAGGATATGGCGCTAATGGTATTCGCTACAAGTTTTATGAACTTGTAATTACCGGAAATAGGCCTGGCAGTTTCGTTTGAATCTTTTTTACAGGAAGAAAAAAAAAGCATTGCAGGAAGCGATAGAAAGAAGAGTGGTTTCATTTTCATAGTTACAGTTTTAAAAATAAATAAGTTGCCATAAGCGCTTATGGTTGGTTAAGAACGGCTGGACGAATAACTTTCGTATAAAATAGTGAAGGACTACAATAAACGCTCAAAAAAAGAAAGCAGGGATAAGTAATTTTGTTTACCGTATTTCCGGGAAACACTTATGACGCGAATATGATTTACAGATTCAGATCTAATAGAGTGGTCCCTTTAATTATGTATAGCGCAATCCCGCTGAATTGCAGTTCACGTATTTAAAGCGGAGCCATCTGTTAATGCGTTGCGAATGCGTGCAAATTGTGTTTTAATATTATGCTGATTAGATGTAACATCAAGCTTACCAACTGATTTCCGAAGATCTGCGGGAGCTTGCGGCATCGCCCAACACTACAATATTGCCGAACCGCTTTTCTGCCTGGGTTAGTAAGATTTAATCATAAGAGATTTGCACAAACGTAAACATCCACTTCACCGGGATCTGCCAGTCTTTTCCTTTAAAACTTACAACAGGAGCTTTGATCAGCACATCGTTCCGGCCTTGCTTCTTCCTGGCAAGATCATTCACCCCGATCATCAGGAACACCTTCGCGGCTTTTCTGGCGTCTTTCCGGCAAGCAGAACTTCTGCTGCGAGAATTTCACATCCTCATTATACTCATCATATCCATCCAAATTCAATTTTTATTATCCCCTTCCATTTCAATAATTTCGCTGTCTGTTTAATACAAAGCCCGGAATATTCTACGTAATTATTTTGAACCATGAAAGCAAGAGTTCTGAAGATTCATCCCAAGGATAATGTATTGGTTGCCCTTACCAACTTGAAGAAAGGCGAGGCGATTGAACATAACGGCAACAGTTATACGCTGGTTGACGATGTTAATGCCAAGCATAAATTTTTTATTGATGATATGAAAGCTGGTGATGCGGTATACATGTACGGCGTACTGGTGGGTAAAACACAGTTTGATGTGCCCAAAGGCGGACGGATGACTACCGAAAATACCAAACATGCTGCCGGTGCATATGATTACCGTGGCGTAAAATTTGAGTGGCACGCTCCGGACGTATCTAAGTTCAGGAACAGAACCTTTAATGGTTACCGTCGCAGCGATGGCAGGGTGGGCACTGCCAATTACTGGTTGTTTATTCCCATGGTATTTTGTGAGAACCGCAATTTAGACGTGATCCGTGAAGCTTTACACAATGAACTGGGCTATGCAGTAACCGATAAGTATAAGTCGTACACCCGGCAGTTGGTGAAATCCTATAAAGAAGGCGATGATTCCGAAGGCTTTCAGATTGGGGATTTAAAGCCGGATCCTGTTCAACAGAGAGTATTTAAAAATATTGACGGTATCAAATTTCTCAATCACCAGGGTGGTTGCGGCGGTACGCGCCAGGATGCCGAAACCCTCGGCAGGCTCCTTGCTGCTTACTGCGATAACCCCAATGTGGGTGGTGTAACGGTTTTAAGCTTGGGTTGCCAGAACCTGCAGGTGCAGGATTTCCTGAAATACCTGAAAGAACGCAATCCCGGGTTTGATAAACCGCTGCATGTGTTTGAGCAGCAGCGCTCGCAAAGCGAAGAACAACTGGTGGCAGATGCTATCCGCAAAACATTTGAAGGACTTATAGAGCTGAATAAACTGGAAAGGAAACCGGCCCCGCTTACCGAATTGTGCATTGGTGTAAAATGCGGAGGAAGTGACGGCTTTAGTGGAATATCGGCTAATCCTGCTGTTGGCTATTGCGCCGACCTGGTAGTAGGTTTGGGAGGGAAAATTTTGTTGGCTGAATTTCCTGAGCTGTGTGGCGCTGAGCAGGAGCTGGTTGACCGTTCTGTAGATGAAACTACTGCCCGGAAGTTTATGCGGTTGATGAGAGACTATAACGAAATGGCCGAAAAGGTAGGTTCGGGGTTTCACATGAACCCTTCCCCTGGCAATATCAGGGATGGACTTATTACAGATGCCATAAAATCTACAGGAGCCGCTAAAAAGGGCGGCACCTCGCCGGTGGTGGATGTGCTGGATTATACAGAAAGAGTAAGAAAGCCCGGGCTAAGCTTAGTTTGTACCCCTGGCAATGATGTAGAAGCCACTACCGGAAAAACGGCATCGGGCGCAACCCTCATTTTATTTACTACAGGGCTGGGTACACCAACCGGCAACCCTGTTTGTCCTACCATTAAAGTAGCTACCAATTCATCGCTTACCAAACGCATGCCTGACATTATAGATATAGATACCGGCGCTATCATTGAAGGAGAGAGGACGATTGAAGAAATGGGGGAAGAGATATTAGAATATTGTATCAGGGCGGCCAGCGGGGAAGAAATTCCCAAAGCCGTACAACTGAACCAGGATGATTTTATTCCATGGAAAAGAGGGGTGTCGTTGTAGTGGTAAGTGGCAGGTAGTACGGGTTTAAGAGAGGTAAATGATTAGTAGCCTTATAACCTGAACCCTGACGCAATATCAAATCAGAAATCTTAAATCTCAAATCAGAATTTTTCGCTCATGTTCAGGTTAGACAACAAAATCGCTGTTATTACAGGTGGCGGAAGCGGAATAGGCAAAGCCATCAGCACAACCTTTGCAAAGCAGGGGGCTATCGTATATATTTTAGAGATGGATGAAAAAGGCGCTGCATCCACTGTTGACGAAATTACAGCGGACGGTGGAAAAGGTAACTTCTTCAAATGCAATATTGCTGATCAGCAGGAAGTAAAAGCTGTTATAGGGCAGATCACTCAAAAACATACAACAATAGACCTACTGGTAAACAATGCCGGAATTGCGCATATCGGACAGGCCGATACCACAGCCGAAGAAGATTTTGACCGGGTTGTGGCGGTGAATATTAAAGGCGTGTACAATTGCCTGCATACCGTTATTCCTTTTATGAAGCAAAACGGCGGTTCTGTATTGAACATGGCTTCTATTGCAGCTCTGGTGGGTATCCCCGACCGCTTTGTATATTCTGCTGCCAAAGGTGCAGTGGGCGCAATGACCTTGTCGGTAGCCAAAGATTATTTACGCTACAATATTCGTTGCAATTGCATTTCTCCGGCAAGAGTGCACACGCCTTTTGTAGACGGCTTTCTGGCAAAGAATTATGCCGGCAAAGAAAAGGAAATGTTCGAAAAACTATCTAAAACGCAGCCCATCGGCCGAATGGCCAAGCCCATCGAAATAGCGCACCTGGCGTTATATTTGTGCTCGGATGAGGCTTCCTTTATTACGGGCTGCGATTACCCGATTGATGGAGGGTTTGTTAAATTAAATAACTGATCCGGGTTTTGATATCAGCCGCAATTTTGTTTGAACGCACGGCGTTAGCAATAAAATGATCATATGAAACATTATTGGGCCGCTTATATAGCACTATGTATATGTGTTGCATCTTGCACCAAGGCCGATAATGGTGAGGCCACAGAAGCAAAACTGATCTTCAGGTACAAATTCGATTCAACACAGGAAAGACTGAATAATACCGGTCAGCCTGCTTCAGTTGCTGATGGCAATATCGCTCAGAGCCCTGTATTCAACAGCATGAATACACATTACATTGAATTAGCGCCGAATGCCTCTACGCCATTAGGGAAAGGAGCAATACTTTATAAAGCCCCCGAAACGGATGCGGGAGGAGAAACTGCTATTGATTTTGAACGATCTGTTTCTGCCCGTAACAATGAAGTGTTTTATGCAGTGCCCCTGAAAGACATTGCCCCCGGAGAATATGAATGGTTGCGCATTTCCCTGGCTTATCAGAATTACGGTGTACAGTATCATGTTGATACGACCATTATTATTACTACTGATACCAGTACCAATAGCATAGTGATAAACCAGGATCTTACAGGAACGATCGCTTCGTTCATCGGCTACAATACCTATCTCAAATCCTATCTCATCAAAACCCAGTCGCTCACGGTTGATGGTAACCGCAGGCAGGGATACTGGGGTTTTGAAACCACATTGAGTGGTGAAGGATTCAACGAAACCTATACCACTTCAGGACAATCACCTGAAGGCGGCACTACTGTAGTTAACCCCATTTTTGATACTTCACCTGTACCTGCAGGTTCCTGCGTGGTAACTGCGGCCTTTGTGCCGGGCAAACTGGTGATCACCGGGAAAGAAACAGAAAATATCATAGTAGAGGTATCGCTTTCAACCAATAAAAGCTTTGAATGGAAAGAAGTGGTAAACAATGGCAAATGGGATCCGCTGAAAGGAGAACCGGTAGTAGATATGGGAATACGGGGTATGATACCAACCGTAAAATAAACCTGGCATTACCACTCATCATTCCTTCGCTAAAAACAGGGACAAAATTTGTAAATTGTATAAGTTAAAAGTGTAAAAATGCCTTTTTCTTACAGTTTATTAAGCAACAGCGCTATCCTTGTAATTATAGCGGTACTGGCGGCAGCCCAGTTTGTAAGGGCAATTCGAAAATCTTCTCATAAAACCAGTTAAGCAGCATTTACTTTTTGTAGTGGTCAGGATTATTTTTACGCATTACTGTTTCAGGTTGGGGATGAACAGTAAAACCGTATTGCTCATACAATCCATGAGCATCTTTGGTCATCAGAATCCAGTTGCGCAAATGCTGTAATTCCGGGTATGCCATTATGGTTTTCATGAGCAGTTTGGATAGTCCGAGCCCTCTGTAAGTCTCGTCGATAAAAACATCGGCCAGGTAGGCGAATGTGGCCATGTCTGATATTACCCTCGCAAATCCAACCTGCTTATCATTTTCAAATACGCCAAAACAAAGAGAATTATCCATTGAGCGTTTTACTGTATCTATCGGTATGCCTGAAGCCCAATAAGAATCCCGGCATAGATAATGATGAATATAAGGGAGATCAAATTCTGTAGTATTTGTTGAAATTCGAAACCTGTCCTTAATTTGTGTTGCTGTGTTCATAAAGAAAGCTGTAAAATGGATTATTTTGTTTGATAAAAATACAGCCTGATCATTTTAAAAGCTCATCTTCAAATAAACCTGCCGCTATGCCATCGGCAAATAATTTACCTTCATTGGTAAGCTTCAGACAATTGTTCTGTATTGTCAATTTTTCATTATAAGGTTGCGCAGCAGCCAGGAGCCGTTCTGTAAAAGCTGCCCCAAACCGGTTTTGGATATGGTTCAGATCAATGCCCTCTATGGTGCGCAGGCTCGTCATAATGTATTCATTAAACTTTTGCACAGTTGTAAGCCTTTCTGTTTCTGCCGGGATAATATTTTGCAGGAGGGATTGAATATATAAAGCATTGTTAGCGATGTTCCAGCTTCGGGTATCTGTTCCGTTAAAAGAATGTGCCGACGGACCAAAGCCGTAATAGGGTTTGCCCTGCCAGTAAGCAGCATTATGGCGGCTTCTTTTGCCGGGGATGGAAAAGTTAGATATTTCATAGTGCTCGTATCCCGCATTTTCCAGCCAGCTTATTAGTTGCATAAACTGCCTTGCCTGTTGTTCCGGATCGGTATCCCGCATTTTATTTTTGGCAATCAGGCTGTGTAATGCTGTTTTGGGTTCCACAGTTAAAGCATAGCAACTTAAATGTGGTATATTAAAGTCAATGGCTTTCTTAACGTTCTGCTGCCATTTTTCATCACTTAGTCCCGGTGAGCCATAGATCAGGTCAATCGTAAGATTATCAAAGCCTGCATGCTGTGCCATTATAATGCTGTTAAAAGATTGTTCGGCTGTATGCGCCCTGTTCATCCATTCCAGGTCTTCTTCAAAAAAAGATTGAACGCCGATGCTCAGCCGGTTAATGCCCATATTTTTCCAGGATGCCAATAACTGCCCTGAAATATCATCCGGGTTGGCTTCTAATGAAATTTCAGCATCAGCACTAATATTAAATTTTTGGTGGAGTGCATCTAAAATGGAATTCAATGCTTCTGCCTGTAGTAAGCTTGGCGTGCCCCCGCCAAAATAAATTGTTTCAACGTTTTTATCATTATATACTGTGCATAATCCTATTTCTTTCAATAAAGCGTTTATTAAATCGTTCTTGTGCCGGAGCGAGGTGGAAAAATGAAAATTGCAGTATAAACAAGCCTGCCTGCAAAAAGGGATATGGATGTATATGCCTGCCAATGCTAAATGATTTTTGATTTCAGATTTTATGCTTTTAGTTTTGCCGGTAATGAACCGGCTGCGCTGTTTTACAGGGTTAGTGTTTTTCCTGGTGTTGTCGTTATACGCAGGCGCCCAGGATAAGTACAGGCTTCATTATATTTTTATTGACAAAGATACCAGCTTCCTGCCTGAAATGCTGGATTTGCAAACCACATTTGCCAGCCAGGAGCATTGCCGTCAATACATTGATCAGGCAATTGGCTCATTGCAGGCTAAAGGATATATCACCGCATCGGCAGACAGCACTGCATTTGATTCCGCGACAGCAAAGATTTGGATATATATTGGAAACACATACCGATGGGTTGAATTGAATACCGACAGCGCCGACAAAAAAATGCTTGCCTCCGTAGGATGGTATAGCAAAGCCTTTTCAAAGAATATGCTGGATTTCAATAAAGTGCAGTATTGGCAGGAGCGCATGCTTAATTATTACGAAAACAATGGTTATCCGTTTGCAAGTGTTGTATTGGACAGCATAACAATACAAAATGAAAAAGTGTCTGGCAGACTTAAAACCGAAAAGGGCCCGGCCTATCAAATTGATAGCATACGGGTATATGGAAAAGCAAAGATCTCTAACTATTTTTTGCAAAGATATCTGGGCATTGAAAATGGCTCTGTTTATAAAAAGTCCAGGCTTCAGTCGGTTAGTCAACGATTGCTGGAACTGCCTTACCTTAAAGAAATTAAAGCATGGGATATGACAATGACTGGTTCCGGCTCCGTATTGAACCTGTACATTGATCCCAAAAAGAGCAGCCAGGTAGATGTGCTGGTAGGATTTTTACCTGCGGCAGAAGGAACCGGCAGAACAAAATTGCAATTAACCGGCGAAGCAAATATTAATCTTAAGACTGCATTGGGCAGTGGCGAAACCATTGGTGTAAACTGGCAGCAGATACAGGTAAAATCGCCACGCCTGCATTTGTTATATGAACATCCTTTTGTTTTTAATACAGCATTTGGATTGGATTTCAATTTTGACCTGCTAAAAAAAGATTCATCATTCCTTAACCTGAATGCCGGGTTCGGCGTACAATACCTGTCAACCGGTAAACAAAGCGGGAAAGTGTTTTTCCAAAGTTTTTTTACCAATGTACTGCCTGGCAGTATAGATACTTCGCAGATAAAAGCATCGAAAAAGCTGCCTTCTTATATTGATGTAACGACCAGCAATGTGGGAATAAATTATAAATATAATAATACGGATTACCGGTTTAATCCCCGCAGGGGAAATGAGTTTATGGTTATAACTTCGGCAGGATTAAGGAAAATTAATCCCAATACAGCCATCACC
>CAMPJQ010000020.1 GCA_946886925.1 uncultured Terrimonas sp. | reverse complement strand
CAGGCATTATTCTTAACCAAACTCACCGTTATGCATACACGGCGCATATTTATAAAAAACAGCCTGGGCAGTTTGGCTGCTTTAACCATTGGCAGCGAAGCATTTTCATTGGCCTGCACTACTCCCCAAAAAGAAAAACTGGGTGTTGCCCTGGTTGGACTGGGTTATTACAGTACCGATTTGCTGGCGCCTGCATTGCAGCTTACCCAACATTGCCAGTTAAAGGGTATTGTAACCGGCACACCCGATAAAGCCAAACGCTGGCAGCAACAATACCATATTGCCGAAAAAAACACCTATGATTATCAAAGCTTTGATGATATAGCCAACAACACGGATATAGATGTTATTTATATTGTGCTGCCACCCTCCATGCATGCAGAATATGTTATCAGAGCCGCTAACGCGGGCAAACACGTGTGGTGCGAAAAGCCCATGGCCGTTACTGCTGCGGAATGCCGGGCAATGATTGATGCCTGTAAAAAGAACAAGGTAAAACTCAGCATCGGTTATCGTATGCAGCACGAGCCCAATACACAACGCATCATACAGTTTAGAAAAGATAAGACCTACGGTACCATTACACAGGTATCAGCAAGGGCAGGTTATTTCGACTCCCGTACAGATCACTGGAAACAAAAGAAAGAAATGGGTGGGGGCTCTATGTATGATATGGGTGTATATCCTTTAAATGCAGCCCGGTATACTACAGGTGAAGAGCCTATAGCGGTAACGGCAAAGCAAAGCACTACCCGACCGGATATTTACAAAGAGGTAGATGAAACGATGCAGTTCACACTGGAGTTTCCAGGAGGTGCGGTAGCCGAATGCGAAACCAGTTTTGGTAAAAGCATGAACACCCTGCACGTTACCTGTACCAAAGGTTGGTATAAACTCGAACCTTTCCAGGCCTACAGCGGCATTAAAGGCATTACCAGCGATGGCAAAGTGCTTAATGCCGTTATTCCTAACGAGCAGGCCAAACAAATGGATGAAGATGCCCTGGCTATATTGCGGAATACACCTGTACTGGTGCCAGGTGAAGAAGGACTGAAAGATATAAAAGTGGTGGAAGCTGTTTACCGTTCTGTAAAAGAAAACGGGCGGGTACTTGTTGGCGGGTAGGCTATACAGTTAGTATTGGTGATTGTATTCTGCTTCACCGTAAAAAAATGCCGGTATAATAAAGATTTGTCTTTATTATGCCGGCAAATATTGTGCT
The DNA here is from genome assembly GCA_946886925.1 of uncultured Terrimonas sp. The sequence goes on along the minus strand of CAMPJQ010000020.1, from coordinate 11,832 downwards.
GTTGAATGAAATGATTTAAGCCTGTTGCTTGCTGGTAGTATTGTTGGTAGCGGGCGCAGTTTCTTTTTCAGACATACCCTCTTCTATTTCTTTTTTAACGTTGGTTTTGGCATCATTAAATTCACGGATACCACGTCCCAAACCACGCATGAATTCAGGGATTTTGCGACCTCCAAAAAGGATCAGCACAGCAAGGATGATCAGTATCCACTCGGTACCACCCGGCATTGATATCAATAACGAATTGTAGTTCAGTAAAAGCATGGTATAAAATATTTAAAGTTGAGCAAACAAAGTTACAATTTTAATTGGTTGTTCAACCAATTTATAAAATTCCCTTTGAGGTTAACCCGGTTTTAACAACAAACGGAAACCCTGAGGTTCCCGTTCGATATATGATATTTTTTAAAGATCAATTGCTTATACTCCCGCTCTTTTTTCTTTGATCCTGGCACTTTTACCACTGCGGCTACGCAAAAAGTATAGTTTGGCACGACGCACTTTACCTACTTTGTTAAGGGTAACCGAATCAATATTCGGCGAAAACAGGGGGAAGGTCCTTTCCACACCCACACCATCAGAAATTTTACGAACCGTAAAAGTAGCGGTGTGGCCGGTACCCTGGCGCTTGATCACATCGCCTTTAAAACCCTGGATACGGCTTTTATTTCCTTCAACTACTTTATAATTAACAGTAATATTATCGCCTGCCTTGAATTTAGGGAATGTTTTAGGAGTGGTCAATTGTTCGTGAACAAATTGTACTGCTGTGCTCATGACTACAAATTTTTAAGGGACGCAAAGGTAACAATGCGATGCTGAAATACCAAAACAAATTATGAAGGATGTTACAGGGTACAAGTTTCAGGTTACACGGAAATACACCCTGCTATCTTGTAACCTGAAACCTGTAACACATCTATCTCGCCACATTCACCGCTCTTTTTTCGCGGATAACGGTTACTTTAATTTGCCCGGGATAGGTCATTTCCGTTTGTATTTTCTGTGCTATTTCAAAACTTAATTTTTCGCTGTCGGCATCGGTCATTTTATCGGCTTCCGCAATTACCCTTAATTCACGGCCGGCCTGTATGGCATAAGCTTTTTCAACGCCAGGATAGGTTAAAGCAAGGGTTTCCAGTTCACGAATACGCGTGAGGTATTGCTGCATAATTTCCCTGCGTGCTCCGGGGCGTGCGCCGCTGATGGCATCGCAGGCCTGAACAACAGGAGAGATTACATACTGCATTTCCATCTCATCGTGGTGGGCGCCAATAGCATTTACTACAGCAGGGTTTTCGCCATATTTCTCTGCCAGCTTAGCACCCAGTAAAGCGTGACTTAGTTCAGTTTCCTCATCGGGAACCTTACCAATATCATGCAATAAACCCGCACGTTTGGCCAATTTGGGGTTAAGTCCCAGTTCGGCCGCCATAACCCCGCATAAATTCGCTACCTCGCGGCTGTGCATTAAAAGGTTTTGACCATAGGAAGAACGAAAACGCATTTTCCCTACTATGCGTACCAGTTCTTTATGCAGCCCGTGAATACCCAGTTCAATAACAGTTCTTTCGCCAATTTCAAGCACCTGTTCCTCCAATTGTTTCCTGGTTTTTTCCACCACCTCTTCAATACGGGCTGGATGTATACGCCCGTCTGTAACCAATCTTTGCAATGCAAGGCGGGCAATTTCCCTTCTCAGGGGATCGAATGAAGAAAGCACAATGGCTTCCGGGGTATCATCCACAATGAGGTCCACTCCTGTTGCGGCTTCAATGGCCCGGATATTTCGTCCTTCACGGCCAATGATCTGGCCTTTAATTTCATCGCTTTCAAGGTTAAATACGGTAACCGTATTTTCAATGGTTTGCTCGGCTGCGGTACGCTGGATACTTTGGATAACCAATTTACGGGCTTCCTTATTGGCCCTCAGTTTGGCATCTTCAATAATTTCCTGCTGTATCCCCAGTGCCCGGGTCTGTGCTTCCTGTTTAAGCGTTTCCAGTAACTGCGCCTTAGCTTCTTCGGCAGTAAGTGCAGATATTTTCTCTAAGCGGCGGATATGTTCTTCCTGGTGCTTCTCTAATTCGGTGCGTTTTTGACCAACTACTTCTATCTGGCGGTTGAGGTTTTCCTTGATCACATCATTTTCCTTCACCTGCTTATCAATATTCTCTAATTTTTGATTCAGGGCCTGCTCTTTTTGCCGGATGCGGGTTTCCGCATCATTGATTTTTTTGTTTTTGTCGAGCACTTCCTTGTCATGCTCAGATTTTAGCTGAACAAATCTTTCTTTGGCTTCCAGCAGTTTCTCTTTTTTAAGGTTTTCTGAAGCTGTTTGCGCATCGGAAATTATCTTGCGGGATTGGCTTTCAGCCTCTTCAAGTTGTTTTTTGGTGTTGACGGCAAAAATAAATTTACCCGCCACTACGCCCACGATCAGGCATATAACACCAATTATAATGAACAAAACATTCGATTCCATGAATTTTTAGTTTAAACTGTTCTTTTATATTTTTCCTTCCTATGTTCCTATAAGCCATAGTAAGTTGTAATGGGCGAAGATACAAAACAAGAAGATTTCATAATGCCGGAATTTATCTTAGCCGTATAATTCCTCCCATAATAAAACAGATAGCAGGCGGGAAGGAACGAAATTGCCGTAATTTGCAGGCAGAAAATGGAGAGCGGACGGCTGCGGGTTAAGTGAAGACTGAATGTTACAAGGTACAAGTTTCAGGGTACAGGTTGTGGGGAAGGGAAGAACCAAAAAACAAGAACCAAACTTGCCTGCCGGCAGTCAGGCCTGTCCGCCGCGGCGGACCCGAAGCTGGAAATTCGAAGTACGAAAAAAATGCCATCTCAAATTTAAATCTCAAATCCTTTCCTTTCCAAGCGAAACGCGTTAAACCATAAATAATAAACGATAAACCTCTCACCACCTTCATGAAACTACTTATCTTTTTTCTATGCATCCTGGCGCCCTTTTTTACTGTGGCCCAAACGAGTGCAACCCACTCTTTCACCATTTCGGGAAAGCTCAAAAAAATGAAAGATACTGCTGTCCGGGTATATCTTTATTATGTAGTGGATAATAACCGCGTTACCGACAGCGCCGAAGTGCAAAATGGTAAATACCGGCTTACCGGTTATATCAATGAGCCTGTGTTATCGCGGTTAAGCGTAAAATACAAATCCGGGCAAACAGGTATGGAAGCGCCTGTGGATATGCAAAAAGATGTGGCCACTCTTTTTTTAGCGCCCGGCAAACTCAGGGTAACAAGTATTGATTCCTTTTCCAATATCCGGGTAAAAGGGAAAGGATCTTCCGCACATAAAGACTATAAAAAATTTGAGGCACTAAATAAGCCTTTTAACGACAGTATGCAGGCATTATCGGATGTGTACAATCAATACCGCAACGAAGGGAATGCTGCTAAAATGAAGCAGGTAGAAGACCAGGCCGGCCTGCTCGAAAAAAGCATAAAAGAAAATGTTTTTCATTCTTTTATTAAGAACCATCCTGCATCACCAGTGTCCCTGCTTATACTACAGCAGTACGCGGGGCATGATATAAATATTGATGAAATTGAACCCCTGTTTAACCAGCTTTCGGCTACAGTAAAAGCCTGGCCCTCGGCATTGCAGTTTAAAGAACGTATGGATATTGCCAAAAGAACCAGTATCGGGCAGATGGCAGCCGATTTTACGCAGGCCGATACCCTGGGAAACCCGGTGAGTCTTTCTTCGCTGAGGGGGAAATACCTGCTGGTTGATTTTTGGGCCAGTTGGTGCGGACCCTGCAGGGCCGAAAACCCCAATGTGGTAAATGCCTTTAACAAGTATAAAGACAAGGGTTTTTCCGTATTGGGCGTGTCCCTCGACAGGCCGGGAGCTAAAGCCGCATGGTTAAAAGCTATTCACGATGACAAGCTTGCCTGGACGCATGTTAGCGACCTGCAGTTCTGGAACAATGCTGTGGCCCAACTTTATGGCATACAGTCTATTCCCCAAAATTTACTGCTTGATCCCACAGGCAGGATCATTGGTAAAAACTTAAGAGGGCAGGATCTGCACAACAAGCTGGAAGAGGTTTTAGGGAAATAAATTTCAAATTTGAGATCTCAAATTTGAAATTTCAAATTTCAAATGCTACCTTTGCCGCCCCAAAAAGTTCTTTTTGTTGGGAGTCACGCCGATGGCGTGACGTTAACACCAAAAAATGTAAAAAATGGCAAAAGAAATTACCGGCTATGTAAAGCTACAGGTAAAAGGCGGTCAGGCCAATCCTGCGCCACCTGTAGGTCCAGCGTTGGGTTCCAAGGGTATCAATATCATGGAATTCTGTAAGCAGTTCAATGCACGCACGCAGGATAAAATGGGTAAAGTACTTCCCGTATTGATTACGGTATACTCCGACAAGTCTTTCGAGTTCATCATTAAAACTCCCCCCGCATCCGTTCAGTTATTGGAAGCTGCCAAAGTGCAAAAAGGTTCTAAAGAGCCTAACCGCAACAAAGTAGGTAAAGTAAACTGGAACCAGGTTGAATTGATTGCCAAAGATAAAATGGCCGACCTGAATTGCTTTACTACGGAAAGCGCTATGCGCCTGGTTGCCGGCACGGCACGCAGCATGGGTATTACTGTTGATGGTAAAGCCCCGTGGGAAAATTAAATCTTCACTTTCCAAAAACTGAAAGAAAATGGCAATCAGTAAAAAAAGAAAAGCTTCGGAAGCTAAAATAGATAAAACCAAAGTGTATTCACTTAAGGAAGCTTCCTCCCTTGTTAAGGAAGTGAATACCACAAAATTCGACAGTTCTGTTGACATTCACCTTCGTTTGGGCGTTGATCCTAAAAAAGCAGATCAGGCTATACGGGGCACGGTAACCCTGCCTCACGGCACAGGTAAAACAAAAAGAGTACTGGTACTTTGTACACCCGATAAAGAAGAAGCCGCAAGAGCCGCAGGCGCTGATTACGTGGGATTGGATGAATTTGTAACTAAAATTGAAGGCGGATGGGTAGATGTGGATGTAATTGTGGCCACCCCTTCTGTTATGCCTAAAATTGGTAAGTTGGGTAAAATATTAGGTCCCCGTAACCTCATGCCCAATCCCAAAACAGGAACCGTTACCAATGATGTGGCTGCTGCAGTAAATGAGGTAAAGGGTGGTAAAATAGCATTTAAGGTTGATAAAGCCGGTATCATTCATGCATCTGTTGGACGCGTAAGTTTTGCTCCCGAAAAGATCGCTGAAAACAGCCAGGAATTTATCAATGCCATTATTAAGGCCAAACCGTCAACCGCCAAAGGCATTTATTTAAAAAGTGCATTTATGGCCAGCACCATGAGCCCCGGCATTGCTATTGACACCAAATCATTTGTGAACTAATGCTTTAACAGCACAAAAATCTTTTTGTATGACCAAACAGGAAAAAAACGAGGTGATTGAATTGCTGAAAGGCAAGTTCGCACAATACAATAATTTTTACATTACCGATACCGAATCCTTATCCGTAGCACAGGTAGTTAACTTGCGCAGGGCCTGTTTCGACAAGCAGGTGGAAATGAAAGTGGCAAAAAATACCCTCATTAAAAAGGCGCTTGAGTCTTTAGACAATGAAAGGTACAGCGGCGTGTATGATTCATTAAACAATGTAACCGCTTTGCTGTTTTCGGAAAACGCCAAAGAACCGGCATTGATCATCAGTTCCTTCCGCAAGGCAAACAATGGCACAAAGCCTGAGCTTAAGGCGGCTTTTATTGACGGAGATGTATTTGCAGGCGATGACCAGTTAACAACATTAACGGCACTCAAGAGCAAGAATGATCTTATCGGTGAAATTATCGGGCTGCTACAGTCGCCTGCTAAAAATGTTATGAGCGCATTGAATGCCGGTAACAAATTGGCCGGGTTGATCAAGGCTTTGGAAGAAAGAGCGAATTAATTTGAAATTTGAAGGAATTTGAAATGAATCTCCAATAGTAAATTTCAAATCATAAATAATTTATCCCCGGCCTGGGGGATAATATACAAACAAATTTTTTTAATAACTCCGCCGGAGCACAGGCAATGAAGGTGGAAAAAATTTGATAACAATGGCAGATTTAAAAGCGTTTGCTGATCAGTTGGTAAACTTATCAGTAAAAGAAGTAAATGAATTAGCAAAGATCCTGAAAGACGAGTATGGTATTGAGCCCGCTGCTGCTGCAGTAGCCGTAGCTGCTGGTCCTGCTGCAGGCGCCCCCGCCGCTGAAGAAAAAACTGCATTCAATGTAATATTGAAAGCTGCAGGCGCAAACAAACTGGGCGTGGTAAAGATCGTTAAAGACCTTACCGGTTTAGGACTGAAAGAAGCAAAAGACCTGGTTGACGGTGCACCCAAACCTATTAAGGAAGGTGTTGCCAAAGCTGAGGCCGATGAAGTTGCAGCCAAGCTGAAAGAAGCAGGTGCTGAAGTAGAAATTGCTTAATTGCATTATTGCACAAATAGCTTAAGCCATCCCAATACACCGGGGTGGCTTTTTTTGTAATGAGGTATCAGCCGTCAGCTATGAGCTATCAGTAATTTTTAATAGCAGGAAGAATCCTCCTTCTTCTTACACCGTAACTTATGATTGCTGATGCCTTCTTCGGAATTTTTAGTTTGTGGCTTACTATTTGTGATTTTCAGTTTAATTCACTTCGGATTTTTGAATTTTAATATTCGGATTTGAATTTTTTCCGTCCCGGCGGACATGGCTGCCTGCCGGTAGGCAAGTTTGGTTCTTGTTATTTGTTATTTGGTTCTTGTTTTTTAGTTCTTGCCATTTGATTCTTCCCTACCCTGCAACCTGCAACCCTGTAACCTGCAACCTGCATCCTCCATTCCTCACAACTGGTGGTTAAGAAGTGGCAACGCTGCGGCAATTTCATTTACTTTTTGGTATACCGCATGGCTTTGCAGATGTTCTAAGTGCCGGTGATGGTGAAGATCGGTTCCCAAAAGATCAATGTATTTGAGTTTAAGAAGACGCTCTGCCATTTGCGCCACCCCTTTACCGTAATAACCGCTAAATGAGAGTATATTAACCTGGAACAAACAACCGGAATTTTTCAGCTCATCATATATTTCAGGCTTATGATGAAAATAAGAATACCGTTCGGGGTGTGCGAGTATAGGCTTATAGCCCTTCATTTGTATGGCAAATATTTTTTCTTTATAATCAAGCGGTGCGCTTGCAAATGAAAATTCCACCAGTACAAGATTGTCTTTTATCGTTAGTAATGGTTCATCCTGCTGCAGCAAACGATCAAAATGATCGTCTAAGAAATATTCCGCCGCTGCCTGCAAGTGTATATTGATATTCCTTTTCTCAACTTCCGCTTTCAGCTTTTCGTATCCTCTTGTTATGATCTGCCTGTTGTTGGGATAGAGGTCCAGCATAAGGTGGGGCGTAGTGATCAGCTTTTCATATCCTGCATCGCGCAACCCTTCAATAAGTTGTATGGAGGTATCCATATCCGGCGATCCATCGTCTATACCGGGTATAAGATGCGAATGCATGTCGCATTTCAGCACGCCGAGGTTGCCGTTGAAATCACGTCGTTTTTTCTTGAATAGGGAAAACATAGGAAATTTGAAATTTAATATTTGAGAACCTTCCCGGTAGGTACCCGACGTAAGGAGCGCCAGAGCGCTATGCCGCGGATTTTTAATTTATGGTTTATCGTTTGTGGCGCCTCACCCTTGTTCCCTCCGCCCGCAGAGGGGTACCTGGCTATTTGTTCAATAGGCAACTTGTGTAGTGACACATTTTGCTATTGTTCATATTCTTCCCTTCGAATTTCAGATTCCCCGCTTCGGTTCCGCCACAGCGGACAGGTTCCGCCCCGGCGGTCAGGCCTGCCGGTAGGCAAGTTTGGTTCTTGCTATTTGCTTCCTTCCGGCTGTATTCCATTCGAATTTCGGGTTTTCGACTTCGAATTTTATAAGCCATAAACCGCAAGTCTCAAATACTTCCTTTCACAAAATCCTTATACACTTGCTCTATTCCTTCTCTCAAATGGATCTTCGCCTGCCAGCCCAGGGCGTGCAGGCGGCTAACATCCATTAATTTCCTGGGTGTGCCATCGGGTTTTGAAGTATCGTGTTCTATCGCACCACTATAGCCCACGATCTCTTTGATCAGCAATGCCAGGTCTTTTATGGTAATATCTTCACCAATACCTACATTGATCAGGCCCTGCTCATTGTACTGCTGCATTAAAAAATAACATGCATCGGCCAGGTCATTAACATGTAAAAACTCACGACGCGGTGTACCGGTACCCCAAATGGTTACACTGGTGTGGCCTTGTATTTTGGCCTCATGAAATTTCCGGATCAGCGCGGGCAATACATGCGATTTTTTCAGATCGTAGTTATCGTTAGGGCCATACAAATTGGTGGGCATTACCGATATAAAATTGCAGCCATACTGGTTGCGAAAGGCATCACACAATTTAATGCCCGCTATTTTGGCAATGGCATAGGGTTCATTGGTATGCTCCAGCAGGCCCGTAAGCAGGTACTCTTCCTTTAATGGCTGCGGAGCCAGTTTAGGATAGATGCACGATGAGCCGAGGAACATGAGTTTGGTTACCTTGTTTTTATAAGCCGCATGCATCACATTGTTCTGGATCATGAGGTTATCGTACAAAAAATCGGCGCGAAAGCTGTTATTGGCCATAATGCCTCCCACACGGGCCGCAGCCAGAAAAACATAAGCAGGCTTTTCCTGTGCAAAGAAATCTTCCACAGCCTGCTGGTTGCGCAGGTCCAGTTCGCCAGACGTTCGTACAACTGTATTTTCAAAACCCTGCTCCTCTAACTTTCGTACAATAGCCGAGCCTACCATTCCACGGTGACCGGCAACATATATTTTATCGTGTATGTTCAAGAATACTGATTTGAGATTTTAAATTTCAAATTTGAGATTTCAAATCTCAAATCATTCGTATTGATTCTTTACCACAAACCCGCTTTCTTTCAAAAGTTTTTCTTTCTTAAAGAGCTCCACGTCGGCGGCTACCATTTCCTTTACCAATGCCGGAAGATCATATTTTGGCTTCCAGCCCAGCTTTGTTCTTGCTTTGGTGGCATCGCCAATCAGCAGCTCTACTTCCGTGGGACGAAAATATTTGGGATCCACGGCTATTACTTCCTTGCCCAATTCCAGTTGATAGGCATGGTTGCTGCAGGATTGTACAACACCTGTCTCTTTGTCGTTGGCTCCGCTGAAAGCAATTGTTATGCCCACTTCGGCAAATGCCATACGCACAAATTCACGCACAGGTGTGGTAATGCCTGTGGCAATTACATAGTCTTCCGGTTTATCCTGCTGCAGTATCAGCCACATGGCCTCCACATAATCTTTGGCATGCCCCCAGTCGCGCTGCGCATTTAAATTGCCGAGATAGATCTTATCCTGCATGCCCAGGGCGATCTTTGCAACACCCCTTGTTATTTTTCGGGTAACAAATGTTTCCCCGCGCAGTGGCGATTCATGATTGAACAATATGCCGTTGGTGGCAAATATATTATAGGCTTCGCGGTAGTTTACGGTAATCCAGTAGGCATACAGTTTTGCTACGGCATAGGGAGAGCGGGGATAGAAAGGTGTGGTTTCCAACTGTGGCACGGCCTGCACCAGTCCGTACAATTCGGAAGTGGATGCCTGGTATACCCTTGTTTTTTGGGCCAATCCCAGGAACCTAACGGCTTCTAATATGCGCAGGGCGCCCAGCCCGTCGGCATTGGCTGTATATTCTGGTGTTTCAAAGCTCACGTGCACATGGCTCATGGCTGCCAGGTTGTATATTTCATCCGGTTGGGTTTCCTGTATAATCCGGATAAGATTGGTGGAGTCGGTAAGATCGCCGTAATGCAGTTTCATCCGAACGTTTTTTTCGTGCGGATCCTGGTACAGGTGATCTATCCGTTCGGTGTTGAACAATGAACTGCGGCGTTTGATGCCGTGCACAAAATATCCTTTCGATAATAATAGTTCGGCCAAATAAGCGCCGTCCTGCCCGGTGATGCCGGTAATTAAAGCGGTTTTACTCATGATGGAATATAAATAGATTTATGATTTCTGATTTATGATTTGTCCCTGCAACCTGCGCCCTGCACCTTGCAACCTGTACCCTGTAACCTGCGCCCTGCACCTTGCAACCTATACCCTGTAACTTGAAACACCCATCCTGCAACTTGCACCCTGCACCCTCCCCATTTTCAATTTTCCCCCGCTATCGCTTCAAAAACTGCCCCAGCTTTCGCAGCGGTTTCATATACAAAGTAAAGAAATAAGGATCCAAACCGTTTATTTTCCATGCCAGCCTGTCCTGGCTGTTGGCCTTTAACCTGTTCCTTAACGACGCAGTGCTTACACCGCCCACCCGCATTTTAATGATCACTTCATTGATGTACACGGCCGGTATTTCATGTTTCAGCAATATGCGCAGCATGAGTTCATAATCGGCCGCGGAACGCAGGCTGCAATTAAAAACACCCGCCTTATCATATACTTTCCTCCGCACAAAAAAAGTAGGGTGGGGAGGCATCCAGCCATAGTAAAAGCTTTTTTTATTGTATTCACCAGCCTTCCAGGTACGCACCACTTTATTGAGGTCATCGCGCTGTACAAACTGCAGGTCGGCATAGGTAGCCTGCACTTCAGGATTGTTAAAAGCCCCGGCTATTGTTGAAATAACCGTACTGCGGGCATATACGTCATCCGAATTTAAAATGCCAATCACATCGCCTGTTGCGGCTGCAATGCCTTTATTCATGGCATCATAAATGCCTTCGTCTTTTTCGGTGATCAGTTTGGCAATATGCGGAAACTCAGCAACAATGCTCAATGTATCATCTGCCGATCCCCCGTCTACTATAATATGTTCAATATCCGTATAATTCTGCTCCTGTATGCATTGCAGGGTATCCCTTATTGTAGATGCGCTGTTGTAGGTGGCAGTGATGAGCGAGATTTTCATGTAACTCAGGTTCGTTTTCTATACAATCACTCTTTGTTTAAGCATTATGGCCGGGTTGCCTGAATAAATACCATAAGCTTCCAGGTTTTTGGTAGCTACCGATGCTACGCTGAGCATGGCATGAGAAAAAGCGGTAACACCGGGACAAACCACGGCTTTTGCTCCAATCCATACGCCGTCTTCCAGTATGATTTCCTTTATCATCAAATCGAAACTTGCTTTTGTATAATTATGGTTTCCGGTCAGCAACATAGCTCCCTGTGAAATACAAACATGGTTACCCATAGTAACTACGCCCAGGTTATCAATCCAAACCGATTCGCCAATCCAGCAATGGTCGCCGATAATCAGCTTCCAGGGATACTTGATATTTACTCCTGGTTTTATCACCACATCCCTGCCCAGCTTTGCACCGAAACATTTCAGCAGCCAGCATTTTAGTCCCGACAGCGGATTCAGCGGATTGATAAAAAAAAGCACATTGGTAAAATACCAAAGCACCTGTTTTAGTTTACCGGCTCCTATGGCTTGTTTATACCAGTTGTTGTTATATGTGCTGTAGTCTGTGCGGGACATTGATTTGTATGAACGTCATTGCGAGATCCTAAGCGGATTTGAAAGATATGGGTACTTTTAAAGGTCGAAGCAATCCCCAATTCCGGAGGCGGATTATATGCTTTGAATTGGCTCATTACTCCGCTTCGCTTCAATGGGCTTGTTTCTCCGCCGCAGCGGATCGCAAGAACGTGGGACTTTTATGAACGTCATTGCGAGATCCTAAGCGGATTTGAAAGATATGGGTACTTTTAAA
>CAMPJQ010000019.1 GCA_946886925.1 uncultured Terrimonas sp. | reverse complement strand
AATCAAACATTTGCCTGTAAGCAGCGATAGTTCGCAGGCAGAAGCATTGTTTAAAGAAGCCGTTTTGCAGGATAGCCACGCTGCTATTGCCGGTGAACAATTTACAGAAAAAATGCTGCAGCTTACAGGATATCAAAAAAAATATATGGATGAACTGCTGTGGCCGATCACCGATAGTTTTTTAGCGCATAACAATTTTATTCCTTCAAAAAAAACCGATGAGCAAACCGTTTTGTTTTCGTTTGACAAAGAAAATACAACAGTAAAAGACTGGTTAACATATATACAGGCAGAAAAGCATAAATACAGGGGATCCTCACCGCTGCCTTACCCGGCCATTATGAAAGCATTTGTTTCACTACAGGCAAAAGATTATTACCGCGCCCATCTGGAAGACTACAATGCAGATTTCCGCAATCAGTTGACCGAATTTTCGGAAGGCAACCAGCTATTTGAAATAATGGAACAGGAGGTTTGGAGTAAAGCTTCGGAAGACAAAAAAGGACTACAGGAATATTATGAAAAGCACAAAGAAAAATATACCTGGGGACCCAGTGTTAATGCCATTTTTTTTACAACCGATGAACGTAAAACAGCGGAAGACATAAGTGGGGATATTGACACCTACATTAAAAAATGGAGAACACTGGCTGAAAGTTCTGCCGGCAGGATCATTGCTGATTCGGCCAGGTTTGAACTGGGGCAGATCCCCGGTGCTAAGGAAGATGTACGGCCGGGACAAATTACAGAACTTATAACAGATCCGGCAAACGGTTCAACCAATTTCATGTATGTGCTGAATGTATACCATAAACCGGCGCAAAGAAGCTTTGATGAAGCGAGGGGTTTGGTGATCAATGATTACCAGGCAGTGCTGGAAGAAAAATGGATCAGGGCATTAAAGAAGAAGTACCCGGTTAAGGTGAATGAAAAACTGCTGCACACATTGGCAGAATAGAGAGAGGTGAGAGGTGAAAAGAAAAAGGAGAAAGAAGAAGTTAATAGTTACTCACCTCATCTCAGGCAGCGGATCGCTGATTGCCAGGAATCCGCCTACAAGATCGCTCTTACTACATTCTCAATCATCCATGGTTTACCCAGCGTGTAATAGTGTAATACAGGTACACCGGCCTTTTTGAGTTCGATGGATTGTTGCTTCAGCCATTCGGTACCTACCAGTTCCACATCAGCATCTGTTTTACATTTCAGTATTTCCGTGCTCAGGTCGGTAGGTATATCTACATGAAAAGTACGGGGCAACACACTCAGTTGCTTAATGGATGAAATGGGCTTTAAGCCAGGTATAATGGGAATTTCAATGCCATTATCCCGGCAGTTTTTCACAAACTCAAAGTACTTCTGGTTATCAAAAAACATTTGCGTTACAATATACTCGGCCCCTGCTTCTACCTTGGCCTTAAGATAAAGCATATCGGTAGAAGCATTAGGAGATTCAAAATGTTTCTCGGGATAGCCTGCCACACCAATGCAAAAATTGGTACGAAAGCCATTGCGAATGCTTTCTTCTAAGTAAATGCCATTGTTAAGGTTTACGCTTTGTTTCAGCAGGTCAATGGCATACTTATGCCCTTCGGGCTCCGGTTCAAAAAAAGTTTCGTTCTTTGCCGCATCGCCACGCAATACCAATACATTATCTATGCCCAGAAAATAAAGGTCAATAAGGGCGTCTTCTGTTTCACGAACCGTAAACCCGCCACAAATAAGATGCGGAACGGCATCTACCTTATAATGATTCATAATGGCGGCGCAAATACCTACAGTTCCCGGCCTTTTCCGGATCTCCACTTTTTCAAAGCTGCTGTCGGCTTTTTTCTTAAAAATATGTTCTGCCCTGTGGTAGGTTACATTAATAAAAGAAGGCTTGAACTCCATTAACGGATCTAAGTGATCGTAAATAGAATTGATGGTTTTGCCCTTTAAGGGAGGTAATATTTCAAAAGATACCAATGTTCCTTTAGCCTGGCGCAGGTGTTCTGTAACTTTCATTGTTCCAACTGTGCTTTTTTCAAAATAATGTGCAAACATAAATCAAACGCGGCATACCAGAATAGCCTGTTATACAGATAAGAGATAATAATAACAGTTTTTGGCGCCGTTTACTGCCTGCTGATGGCAAAATCACTTTCCAATTGCCTGTTAAAGTGTAAAGCATAAATAACATCAATTAGCGGCTATCCTGTATTTTTGCCGAAACCCATATAATTTGAGCATCACCATACATACCAGCAATTTAGTAAAACAATATGGTAGCCGGACAGTGGTAAACCAGGTGTCGGTAGAAGTAAAACAGGGAGAGATTGTAGGACTGCTTGGTCCCAATGGTGCGGGGAAAACCACAACGTTTTATATGGTGGTAGGGTTGATAAAACCCGATGAAGGCGAGGTTTTTTTAGAGGACAGGAATATTACCAAACTCCCCATGTATAAAAGAGCACAGATGGGCATTGGCTACCTGCCGCAGGAAGCGTCTGTATTTCGTAAACTGAGTGTGGAAGACAATATTGCTGCCGTACTGGAAATAACCAAACTGAGCAAATCGGAGCAAAAACAAAAACTGGAGGCCCTGCTCGATGAATTTCACCTGCATCATGTACGTAAAAACAATGGCGATTCCCTGAGTGGCGGAGAAAGGCGCAGAACGGAAATTGCCCGCGCCCTGGCCGTTGACCCCAAATTTATTTTATTAGACGAGCCCTTCGCTGGTGTGGACCCTATAGCAGTGGAGGATATTCAGGCAGTGGTTGCCCGGCTGAAATACAGGAACATTGGTATTTTGATCACCGACCACAATGTAAACGAAACCCTTTCTATTTGTGACCGGGCCTACTTGCTTATTGACGGAAAGATATTTAAGCACGGTACTGCTGAAGAGCTTGCCGAAGACGACCAGGTGAGGCGGCTTTACCTGGGAAGAAATTTTGAATTAAAACGGAAAGATTATTTGCACGAGGAAGCCGTTAAAGCAATTGGGGGATATCCTGCAGTGGAACCGGGAGAGTGATTAAATGGCGTCTCACAAACTCCAATGCCTGAAAAAACGAAAGATCTGACCTTCTGGCACGATCTCTATATAGCCTTGTTCTTCCACAAGCCAAAAATAATAAGATTTGCTTTCTAATTATACTTTAAATATCCGGTATAGCGCTCGTTGTACTTCCGAAGTAAAAGCCGTGGGCGATAGCGTTGTTCTGCAGCACTGACCATCGCTTCCTCTGTATGATGGGCAATAGCGGCTGATCTCTCCTCATTAATGTTTGGCATAAAGGCTAAAACAGACAATTACGAAAAGCTGCCGGCAACTGAAATGATCGGTATACAATCACCGGAAAGAATTACTTCCTCATTTCTGGCAAATGTTTTATTTTGCTGAAATTCAATGGGAATATTAAGCACAACCATATCACAACTGGCCCGCATGCGCCTGTGGCGAATCGAGGCGTGGGTACAGCATCCCATCGCTTCACAGCGGGAAGTATTGCAGGACCTGGTTACCTCTGCCCAGTATACGGAGTTCGGCCGCAAATACAATTTTTCTTCTTTATTTTCTACACGGGATTTTAAAAAAGCCGTGCCCATTCATGAATACGACGACCTGAAGCCCTATATACAACGTATGATGGATGGCGAAGAAAATATTTTATGGAATACGCCCATCCGCTGGTTTGCCAAAAGCAGCGGCACCACCAGCGACAAAAGCAAGTTCATTCCCATAAGCGAAGAAAGCTTAGAAGACTGTCACTACAAAGGAGCCAAGGATACGCTTACCATGTATTATAATTTCAATCCCGATTCAGACCTGCTGACGGGCAAAGGGCTGGTAATCGGCGGCAGTCATACCATTAACCAGGTAAATGAAGAGATCCATTATGGGGACCTGAGCGCTGTGCTTCTCCAAAATTCTCCTGCCTGGGGACAATGGATCCGCACACCTGAACTGTCTATTGCCCTGATGGATGAATGGGAAACCAAGATAGAGAAACTGGCCGAAACAACTATTACAGAAAATGTTACCTCTATTTCGGGAGTGCCTACCTGGACAATGGTATTGTTTAAAAGAATACTTGAAATTACCGGCAAAAGCTGTATTGCCGAAGTATGGCCCTCACTTGAATTGTATATTCACGGCGGCGTTTCGTTTACCCCTTACCGGGAGCAATTCAGAAAAATAATAGGAAAGGATATTTACTATATAGACAGCTATAATGCCAGCGAGGGCTTTTTTGCGGCACAGGATAAACCAGGTGAAGATGGCATGCTGCTGTATCTGGACCATGGGGTGTTCATGGAGTTTATGCCTTTTGAGGAATATGGAAAAGAGGATCCCCAGACCGTTGGACTGAAGGATGTGGAAACAGGTAAAAATTATGCGCCTGTGATCAGTACCAACGGAGGATTATGGCGCTACCTGCTGGGTGATACCATACAGTTTACAACACTGTACCCTTTCCGGATTAAAGTAAGCGGCAGGCTAAAACATTTTATTAATGCCTTTGGCGAGGAAGTTATTGTAGACAATACCGATAAAGCGGTTTCCATGGCGTGCGAAAAAACAGGCGCCATCGTAAATGATTATACGGCCGCCCCGGTTTACTTCAGCGATAACGGAAATGGCGCACATGAATGGCTGGTGGAGTTTGATAAGGAACCTGCCGACCTGGATCATTTTACCATTGAATTAGACAAGGCACTGCAAAGCATTAATAGCGATTATGAAGCAAAACGTTATAAAGACATTGCCCTTCATCAGCCTGTTCTTCATATGATGCCTAAAGGGTTTTTTAATGAGTGGTTGAAGAGCAAAGGCAAACTGGGCGGCCAGCACAAAGTACCCAGGCTAAGTAATGAGCGTTCGATTATTGAGGAAATTCTCGCGTTTAAATCATAACCTGCTGTTACAGATCCCTCTATTTACTTTACGTTCTTTCTGTTATCTTGCAATAATAATAATTAAGAAACCTTCATGAAATTACTCAGTAACAAAGTGGCTATTGTAACGGGAGGCGCCCGGGGTATAGGAGAAGCCATTGCACTTAAACTTGCAGAACACGGAGCCCATGTTGCCTTTACCTATGTTAGCAACAGCAGTAGCGAAAAGGCCTCAGCGCTGCAGGAAAAATTAGAGGCATTGGGCGTAAAAGCAAAAGCATACCAAAGCAATGCAGGCGATTTTGCACAAAGCGAAGCTTTTGTAAGTGATGTGATCAAAGAATTTGGCACAATTGATATCTGCGTTAATAATGCAGGCATTTCAAAAGATAACTTATTGCTCCGCATGTCGGCCGAACAATGGGACGACGTAATAAATACCAATCTTAAAAGTGTATTTAATATGACCAAACAGGTCATACGACCCATGATGAAAGCCAAAAGTGGCAGCATCATCAATATGAGCTCTATCATAGGCATTACCGGTAATGCCGGGCAAAGCAGCTATGCAGCCAGTAAGGCAGGCATTATTGGATTTACCAAAAGCATTGCCAAAGAAATGGGCAGCCGCAATATCCGCTGTAACGCGATAGCGCCCGGCTTTATTGAGACCGACATGACCGGCTATCTTAAAGAAGGCGACGCCGCTGAAAAATACAAAAGCAGCATCCCACTGGGTCGTTTTGGAACGGGCGAAAATATTGCAGATGTAGTGCTTTTTTTGGCAAGTGACTGGAGCAGTTATATCACCGGGCAAACAATAAGCGTTTGCGGTGGACTGAACACTTAGCAGCTTGAGAAATAAATATTGATCATCAATACACCGAAAGCCCCGTTTGTTGCGGGGCTAATTTTTTACAATCCGGAACTATCTTTGCAACTGCAGTTAAAACATAAATAAATGAACAAGAAGTACAAAGGCATTTTTACCACCGCCCTATTGCTTACAGCAGCAGTTGCCGGAAGCTCCTATGCTGCACCTGTAAACATACCTCCCTATCTTATTTCAGCAGCGGCCACATTTCAGCCTTTACCCGACACTGTACATTATCCCGAAGAAAAGCATTTTAAGAATATCCAGCAACTCACATTTGGCGGCGACAATGCCGAAGCATATTGGAGCTATGATAGCAAGTATCTTGTTTTTCAACGAACCAATACAAAAGACGGACTGAACTGCGACCAGATATTTATAGGTGAAGTGCCGCAGCAAAGCGGCGAAAGATTTGAATACAAACTGGTAAGCACAGGTAAAGGAAGAACAACATGTCCCTTCTTTACTAAGGATGGCAAACACATCATTTATGCTTCAACGCACAGGAGTGCAGACAGTTGCCCACCGGTGCCCGACAGAAAAAAATATGGCAACAAATACATTTGGCCGCTGTACGACAGCTATGATATTTTCATGTCCGACCTGGAAGGAAAAATTGTAAAACAGCTTACCCACGCCAAAGGATATGATGCAGAAGCTACGCTTTCGCCCGATGGCAGCAAAATGATCTATACAAGCGATAAGGATGGAGATATTGAGCTTTATATCATGAATTTACAATCGGGGGATGAAAAAAGAATTACACATACGCTGGGCTATGATGGCGGTGCATGGTTCAGCCCGGATGGTAAGAAAATAATATGGCGTGCATCAAGACCCAAAACAGAAGCCGAAATAAAAGAATATAAAGAATTGCTTGCCGAAAATCTCGTAGCGCCAACAAGCATGGAAGTGTGGGTAGCAAACGCAGATGGCAGCAATGCCCGGCAGGTTACATCATTCGGACAGGCCAACTGGGCCCCGGCTTTTATGGCCGATAGCAAACGGATCATTTTTGCATCCAATTATGAATACAAAAGAGGATTTCCCTTTAATTTATATACCATCAATGAAGACGGCACCAATTTGCAAAAAATTAGCCGCGACAAAGGATTTGATGCTTTTCCCATGTTCTCTCCCGACGGTAAAAAAATCGTTTTTTGCAGCAACCGAAACAATGGCGGCACAAGAGATACTAATATTTTTATTGCGGATTGGGTGGAATAACGAAGTATATTCCTGCTTTAAATGGTCCATTGATCGTGCACAATGCCAACCAAATACATTTTGTTGTCGTAATTTTTGAATACCAGCCGGAGTGAGCACCAGTCCATGCCGTTGTACTTTTGATCAAAACCGGGAAAATGATGTTCCGAAAAAGTACAGCCCTTATAGATGGTTGTGAGATTATTAAGGGAATTTCCACTTCCGATCATCTCATTCAAACTGTTTTGCGGAGCATTTAAAAAGTCAGCATTGTACACGAATTTTTTGAAATATTCGTCAATGGTCAGCACAATAGGCTCGCCTGTTCCATCATAATGCCCCCATGTAATTTTGGTTTGCGTTTTTTTTGAAAGCTCAGCCAGGAATGCTCGTGCACTGAATACCTTGTCAGCAGCCGTATCAATATAACCATAAGGAGAAAATCTAACCCCTTCCACAGGATGTATAAACCCTGCAAAAGATTCATAGTCTTTATTTTTTAATGACGCTAAAACTTGTTTGGCCAATGCTTGTATCTGAGTAGCTGTATGAACTGTATCAGGTTGTTGCGAAGCAGTATCCTTAAGCGCTTCGCTTCCTTCATCCGTTCTCCGGTTTTGGCAGGCCAGCAGCATTAAAAAAAACAGTACAGTGATAAAATAAGTTCTCATTAAAATTCAGTTTGCCGGATCGTTACCGGTCCCATAAGGCCCGAGCTCAGTAATGGTGCATCTTTGGCATAATGGTTAAAAGTAGTAAAGGTATACCTGTTGCCCGTTCTGGGTTTACCCTGCAATAACCACTCCGGCCATTTACCGTTTTTTATGCCATCATCGGGCAATTGCTCATCTCCGATCAAACGGTTTGGCCACAGGTTGGCTACTTCTATTTGCAATTGGTTTCCTTTTTGCTTTACCGCCTTTGTAATATCCACCCGCCAGGGCGCAGTCCATAGCACGCCCAAATCCTTTCCGTTAAGTTTTACACGTGCCAGGTTTTTAACTTCTCCCAAATCGAGAAAAATGCGTTTGTTTTTATCTTTGATACCCGGTGTTGAAAGATCGAAGGTATTGCTGTAAACCGCTATTCCCGAATAGTATTTTATTCCTTTTTCCGGGCGGCTGGTCCAATCCTGCAAGCTGTCAAAAACTATTTTTTCCGGCCCGCCCCATTTCGGATCAAAGGATACCGTCCACGCGCTATTTAATGTGATCAGGCTCTGGAAGCCGGAGAAATTCTTTTTTTCAGAATGAGGAGGTGCTGTTTTACTTTTTTTGAAAACAATAAAGAAGCTTTGGTAAGGCTCAAACTGAAGGGGAATACTGGTTTGCCCGTTTTCACGGATAAATTCCGGCAAAGCCCTCATCTCTCCTGTAATGGGATCCCAAAGTTCCGGGCTCCCTTTATCAGATCTGAAAACACAATCCGTACTTAAAAGTTCGCCCGTTTTGTTGGCAACAAAATAAATGTCCCAATCCGCAGCAGTACGGTGTGTATAACGCAAATCGCCTGCCCATTCAAAATCTTCCGGCACACCTATATCGTTTAATAACTTTGCGGCTACATCATATGCGGGGTAAATACCATCTGATCTTGTGCTTGTACCAGCGCCCCAAATTACTTTTCCTTTGCCATATACATGTTCTGTCAAATCGGCCGGCATATCCAGCTTTCCCCATATTGTTTGAGATAACTGTTTTATCTGTTCATCGCAAGCGGGGTAGTTCGTTAAACCCGGCGATTTAACGGGAGGCGAGCCCACCACTATAGCTCCTTCATATACCAGTGTTCTGATCTTTTCTAATAATTCCGGCGTCATTGTTTTAACATCGGGCATTATCAATATTTTGTATGATGCGCCGCCCGGAAAAACGATCTGATTATCTTTAACACTTGCAGTAAGCAATTGCCCGGGAGAGCACCCATCAAAATTATAGCCTCTTCTGTCGCGCACCGGTTCCTCACCGGTAAGCGCCGATAAAGGCGGGCGAAAAATATGCGGAGCGCCTTCCGGGGTTAAATACAAAATATCTGCTACCGTTCTTCCCTGCTGTAACATGAACTGGCAGCGGGAGATATACCGGTGATAACCGCCCACCATTGGCCACCAGGTCTGGTTTCTGTCCCAATGCACCCCATAAGGGCCCATCGTCATACCAGGACGTAAGCTATCCGGCAGCACCTGGCTTTGAAAAGTATGGTATACAAAACGGTTAATGCCGGTTGCAAAGGCCCAGTCGCCCTGCGCTTTCATTGAGCCGGGATACTGTTTCCATCCTTCGTTCTTTTCGGCTGTAAACGCTTCTGCCGGAACGAGTGACTGCCCATTTACATGAGCAACCGACACCGCTTCAATACAACTGAATGAGGTATTGAATCCAAAATCTTTACTCCAGAATTCACACATCGGTACATCTGCAATAGCGCCCAGTTCAAGGTCGGCGGTAGGGTTCATATCATAAGGTTCAATAGATAAACCCAGTCCATGCCGGTGACTGTATTTTTTAACCTGCCCGGCATGGTATTCCAGTACCAACTCCTGTCCTGTTTGCCGAAGATCCCACAAAAATCGCTCACTGATTTCAGGACTTTCTACAATAACACCATTATACACAGGATAAAAAGGCAACGGATCATACCCCCTTCGCCTGATAAATTCCGCTCTGAAGTTCTTCGTCCAGTTTTGTGCCCCCATTTCCCAACTGTCCATGTGCAGGAATTTTAATCCACCTGCAGATTTTCTTCCTGGAATTCCAATTTTTCTGAAGATCCTGCCTGTATATTCATCAAGATGCTTATTTAAAGCAACCGTATCGAATTTATCCGATTCAAACCCCAGACCGGGAAAAGGTGCGGGCCGGGTAACTGCACCGTTGTTGCGTGTGCCAAAACGCATGATCGTCCAGCTACCCTGTGGTGCTTGCCAGTTTAATGTTCCATCCGGCTGAAGCTTATCTGTGAGGTCTATTATTTCAGTTTTTGAAATAACGGCGCCTGCAGGAACATCATCAGTCTCATCAAAAGAAGGCAGAAAAGGCTTTACGCCAGGAACAGATGAGTAAGGCGCACGATAGTACAGCGCTTTTTCATCAATGTCTTTTATCTTATCAGCAACTGCAGGCTGCGGGAACGCAAGCACGGCGACATCTTCATAAAAGTTTTGCCATTGCTTTTTCAACTCGGGTGTAAATCCTCCCTCTCCAAAAAATGGTTTCCTGGGAGAAGGGATGGGAAGTTTTATTTTTTTGTTTTCATTTGCCGGTACCTCTACGCTTACAGACACCAGGTGCTGCATAGATTGTTCCGGGGCAACCCATGGACCTCCGCTTCCCGTCCAACCAGGCCCTATGCCGAGGGTCATAGCGATATTCAGCCTCCGGCATTCCTTTTCGGCATGCTTAAACAATTCCAGCCACTGGTCACTTAAAAAATCTACTTTGCCACGGGGTACTCCCACATTTACTTCAAGAAATATAAGATTGCCAATGCCTGCTTTAGCCATGGACTCAAGGTCTTTGGTCATTCCCTCCTCCGATAAATTTCCATCCATAAAATACCAGTATACTCCCGGCTTGGCCCAATCGGGCGGATTCAAAAAACCCGATCGGAGTGCACCGATTCCAGACCGATCTGTTTTTTCCGGGCCGGATACTCTTTTATTACATCCATAGTACAGGAGTACAATAGCGGAAATAAAAACAATTCTCAATTTGTTATTCCGAAGTAAAAACATAAGCCCTTTTTTAAAAATATTGCTCAAAATCATCCCGGACTGTTAAGTCATCAAATGATGTTTGTATGTTCACTCACTGCTGAAAGCTCCTGCATATGCCGATATCAGCACACCTGTATGGTAACCATTCCAAGCAGTTCGCCAAGCTTTTTTATTTTTGATGCTATATGTCCAATTCCCACAGCGCAATGATGCGCCGGGCCATGTGCATTCCATTCTTCCACAAACCGGTGGGCGCCAATGGAAAACCGGTACCGGCTATTGGTATTGCCAATTTCCAGTATAGGCCCCGGCACGGATTCCGCCTCGGCAACGAGGAACATTAATTTTCCGTCCACAGTTTCTACTACCGATAGTAAGGTTACTTTTCCATACCGCACCGACATCTCTACCGAAAGCCCGTTGCCTACCTTACCATGATACACCTGCAAAGGTTTTACTTTGATCTTTCCTTCCGCAATAGCCAAATGACCGGGACCATCATGCCCCATCAGCACTACATCGTCATTAAAATCCATGGCATAATATTCGGTAAAGGAGCCGCCTGCTCCAAAGCTGTCCATTATTTTCATAGCCTGGGCGTTTTTGATCTCGTATTCACCTGCTACCGGGATGCCATTGGCGGTAAGCAGCGAATTGCCCAGGATAATGGAACTCATCGCATCTTCATTTTGGGGGTTTCCGGTGCCTTTGTGATAATAGGCCATTGAGCCGAGCCTGTATTTACTCACCAGTTGATCAAGTGCCGCCGCCGTTCGTGCAGCCCGCTCCAGTTCAAACTTTGGACAGTCGGGTTGCACGTCAAAAGTTTCCAGGAATACTTTTACCTTATCATCTATTTCGCTGTCGGTTACCTGCTGGCGCAAGAAAGAGAGTTCATCCACTTCGATGATCTCTATATGCCCGCCAAAGACCGCGCAATGCAGTGTTAAATTGGAATAAATGTCAAGCATGCCGCCATAATAATTACCCATAACACCAAGATTATTGTGGTACATCACATTGGCTACTTTGGCGGCGGCTATCCATTCTTCTATTTCATACCAGGCAATCACATCATTGTGCAGCATCCCCGTAACCTGGTAAAAAGGAATACCTGAGCGTTTAAACACACTGGCTATTTCCGGTACAGGGCATGCCGAACAAAAAGCCAGCCACTCGCCTGTCATACGGGTACGGTCCTTTAA
The DNA here is from genome assembly GCA_946886925.1 of uncultured Terrimonas sp. The sequence goes on along the minus strand of CAMPJQ010000019.1, from coordinate 1,847 downwards.
TGCATTGAACCATGCATAATCTATGGCGGCTTCGGGAGCAAGATTGAGTACAATTACAGGAACTTTTGCCCTTTTTACTACAGGAAGCACTGTTGACGATAAGGCATACGTAGTAACATATAAGAATATAAGATCAACATCCTCCGAACGAAAACGGTGCCCGGCATCAATTGCTTTAGCCGGGGTATCTATTAAACCCAGGTTAATGATGTTGGCGCCAAAATCCTGTAACTTACTTTCTACCACTTCTACGTATTGGGAAAGTCTTTGTTCCAGTCCTTCAAACTGAGACCAGTAAGCCTCGAGACCAATTCCAAACAATCCGATCTTAAGAGGAGGAGTCATTACTTTTTGATTTCTGATTTGAGATAACTGGTTAAAAATAAAATCTATTTTTTAAATTTAATCACGGCAACAGAAAATGCATTGAGTCTGACAGCATTTCCGGATACTTGTTTTTTAGCGGGTTCGGTTTCCCCGGTTGTTTCGTCTACATAGCTTATTTCCGAACCATTTGTCCCTGCAGGCAATTGAACTTGAACCTCCTCCTGCTGCTTATTGATCAGTAAAAGCTTCCTGCCTTCTTTCGTAACAAATGCCTGCGTAATCAATCCTGGTATGTTTGCATGTGTTTGTACAAGTTTATCACCGGGTCCAAAATTATCTTTGAGTAATTTTAGTACCCAAAAGCGCGCATTGGGTTTTCCATTTTCCCAGTTCATCATACTTACCGATGGAAATTGGGTAGGATAACCAACCAATTGGGATTCGCCCGCCGCATCAATCCCGATTTTTGCCAGTTCAAGGTAAATATATGCATACATAGCTCCCGACAAATTCCAGTATGCATGGGGTATCGGCTCGTTAACACCATCACGCGACAGAATATTACCGATCTCGTTTATAGTGGTAAAAACATGAGGGGCCAGGCGTTTGCGGATATTTTCTACATACCGCACCCTGTCCAGGAAACCATCGGCCTGGTTGAAAAATGAATACTGGTAAGTACTGAGCGGTTGCTTATTATTATCCCGCGTGCCATAAAAATGATAGGAAATACCCTCTAACTCAACTTCTGGTTTATGATTTTCGGGGTTAAGAAAATATTCGAACCACGCTGGATCTTTTTCAAAGGCAAGCGACATGCCGATAAACTTTGTTTCGGGAGATATTTTTTTTAAAGCGATAACAATATTATCATAAATCCTGGTATACAATTGCGGTGAAATGTTGTGTTCAAGATCGGGCTCATTCAACACTTCCCAATACGGTATTTTATAGTAATGGCCTGATTTGTGAAACTTCCCCAATTCATCGGTGAATCCACCTTTGGTATACCAACTAAATAATCGCACATAATAATTGGTTAATTCAGACAAAGAAGAATCCTGCAATTCGCTTCCCTGGTTATAATTCCAGGAAGTTTGGTAAGCATTGTCCGGATAAGTTACAACAGCATCCGTCTTCCACATCCAGGCGGGCGTAGTGCTGAAATTAATTACAACGGTGTGCCCTTTTGTTGCTTCCATAAAAGCTTCCATCGTACTATCTAAGTAAGTGAAATCCCAAAAAGTTTCACGGGCGGTTGGCCGCTTTAATTCTGCTACGGCCATTTTAGGATAGGGAAACCAGGGAACATATCTGACATAATCGGCTCCTAATTCTTTTAATGCCTCAAAAGTAGGTTTATGTATAGGCGAACTGTTCCTCACCATTGGATTTTCAACCAACTGTAAGGTTGGCGTTGTTTTGGATACAATAACCGTATTGCCCCAATCAACTGAAATGTTGCTATTTTGTGCCTGCAGATCTTTAAAAGACAGGAATACCGCTGCTGCAATGAGAAC
>CAMPJQ010000018.1 GCA_946886925.1 uncultured Terrimonas sp. | reverse complement strand
CATGAGGGGCAATTACAATGCAGACGTTTATTATTTTAACTACAAAGAAGATGCATCGCGCATACCAACCCTTGCTGCCCAGCTTCAAATCCGTTACGATGTGGTGGTTATTGGCATCCATCACTACAACCGGTTTCCGGCAGGCAATTTTGGCATAAGCCCCTCCGCCCTGCAGTTACTGAAAGAAGTGCAGCAACTTAAAAAATCCATCACTTTTGTTTTCGGCAATCCATATGCCATTAAAAATTTCTGCGATGCTAAAAATATTATTGCCTGCTATGATGATGATGCCATCACCCATGATGCAGCCGCGGATATATTAAAAGGAGCCATTATTACAAAAGGCAAATTACCCGTTACCATTTGCGAAGCATTTCCATCGGGAACAGGTATCCAAACCATTGCAACCCCTGTTAGCTATGCGGCTGACGTGGATATGAACGCAGAAAAATTTAAAATAATAGATTCTTTAGCCGCCCAGGCCATTCAGCAACACGCCGCTCCCGGCATGGCCGTAATGGCTGTAAAAGACGGCAAAATCGTTTTTCATAAAGCATATGGCTATTATACTTACGACAGCACGGAAAAAGTAAATTTAGAAAGCATTTACGACCTGGCCTCGGTAACTAAAATATGCGCCACTACCCTGTCGGTAATGAAGCTATATGACCAGGGGAAACTGGATCTGAATAAAACATTGGGCGATTACCTGCCCTGGGTAAAAGGAACCAATAAAGAAAAATTAAAAATTGATGATATACTGCTGCACCAGGCAGGGTTAAAAGCTTTTATTCCTTTTTACCGTGAAACGATTGATTCTTCCACAGGTATTCCTTTTGAAGGATTTTACAGTAAGGAACAAACGGCGCAATACCATATTAAGGTTGCCGATACCATGTATATGCGCAATAGCTGGGAAGATACAGTTTACAAAAGAATACTCGAAAGCCCGGTGGGGCCACGCAATAAATATATTTACAGCGATAATGATTTTATTTTTTTGGGAAAGATAGTAGAAGCCATCAGCGGTATGCCATTAAATGAATATGTATACAAAGAATTTTACCGGAAATTAGGATTGACTACTACCGGCTTTTTGCCATTGCAAAGATTTCCTGAGGAACGTATTCCGCCAACTGAAAATGAAAAGATATTCCGCAGGCAACTCTTACGCGGCACTGTGCACGATCCGGGCTCTGCCATGTTTGGTGGAATAGCGGGTCATGCCGGCTTATTCAGCGATGCTTACGATCTGGCAGTGTTGATGCAGATGCTGCTGGACGGAGGAAAGTTCAATGGATATTATTTCTTTTCACCCGAAACCATCAAATTATTTACGGCGTATAGCAGCAAAATAAGCAGACGCGCCCTCGGTTTCGACAAACCAGAAAAAGATAACGGCATCAGCGAAAATCCATATCCCTGCAGGTATGCTTCCCCGTTAACTTTTGGCCATACTGGCTATACAGGTACCTGCGTATGGGTAGATCCGAAGTACAACCTTACTTTTATTTTCCTGAGCAATCGCGTTAACCCCGAAGGCGGAACCAATGTAAAGCTGTACCGGTTAAATACCAGAACCAATATACAGGATGCGATATATAAAGCGATTACAACAACGGAGAAGTAAAAAGATTTGGGATTTGGGATTTCTGATCTGAGAACATCTTCAGTCGATATCCGACCTAAGGAGGGCTATACTGCTATGCATTTATGGTGATAAATTTCGTTGCAGATTTTTTAATTTGCAGTTTATAGTTTGTGGTTGCATTTCGCTTCGAATTTAGGATTTCCGTTTTCGCATTTTGCGTGTCATTGGATGTGCCACTCACCACTTACGACCTACCACTTCCTACATGCCACTCACTTCTGGTACCTCCTTTTATTAACAGCGGTATATATCAACCCAAACAATATCACCAAAATAACAGGCAGCACAATATTAAGCATCTGCCAAAAAGATCCACTTTCATCCACCTTCTTTTTATCCAGAAGCCGGAGCGTGTAATCTTTACCCCTGGTTTCTAATATGCCGGGATTACCCACTAAGTATTCCATGCAATTGAGGAAGAACGCTTTATTAGCATACTGGTAATGTGTAAACGGATTTTCACCCATTTGCAAAGGCCCTTTTTCCTGCGAAACAAAATTGGTTACCAAATCGCCGTCCGATACTACGATCATCTTATTGCTGCTGTCAACCGATGGGCGAAAGGGCGATTTATACAGATTGGATAAACTGTCTTTTGCAACCGAAGAAATGCGGTTGGTAAACAGGGAACTGAATTTACCTTCGAGCAATACTGCAACCGGGATGTGGATCTTTGTGAACGTTTGGAGATCCTCTTCGTTTTTTACACTGTTTAACTCCACTTTTGCAGGTGTATTCAATATCCGGGCATTGACTGAACTTGCCAGCAATATGGTTTTTTTTATTCCTTCGGCTTTAACCGTATCTATAGACTGCGGAAACTGCGAGAGTACATAATCTAAGTTTTTAGAGATAGGATTATTATTGGCTGCAGATAATAATGGAAAATATACCCAGGGCATCAACTGCATCTGAGGTCTGTCGCCCATTGATCCTACGGCCAGTGGAATTTGTGTACAGTTGAGATCCTGCACCAAATCGGGATTGATGCGTACGCCGTATTTAAACAACAGGTCATCAAGGTTCAAGCCCATTTCAAACGCTATAAAACTTCCCTGGTTGCGCTGCAAACTGTCTAAGCTGGCGTACAGCTTATCGATCATCCATATTACTTTGCCACCCTGCATGATGTACTGGTCAATCTTCAATTTTTGTGCTTCATCAAATCCTGTAAGTGGCTTCACGATCAGCAATGCATCAAATACATCCGGTATAACCGGTACGCTATCAATTGGCAAAATGCTGAATCCGTAATTGGGTTTTAACGCTTTTTCTATCAGGTCATACACTTCATAGCTCTGCGGCTGACCGTTGCCGGTAAGATAAGCCACCACCGGAACCTTATCACGCCTTATTTTATCAATAGCGCTGGCCAGCTTGTATTCCAATAAGGCTTCCGCATTGTTCAGAGAGTTAATGCCATCAACAGAACTTTGTCCCTGCAACAGGTCGGTGCCCGATACCCTGTCTTTGTATTCAAAAATAATACCGGGGTATACCAGCCGCTGTTCCTCTCCTTCCCCTTCCTTCGTTCGTGCCCGTACGTTAGTTGGATTGATGCCCATGCTGTGCAGGGAATCTATCAGGTCCGCCTTTAATGTATCATTCATGCCCTGCCCCGGCTGCCGGAAAAAAAACTGGATATTATTGCCGCTGATTTCCCTAAACTCCTGCAGCATATCACGCGTGCTGCCGGCAAGTTTCTTAAATCCTGCAGGCAGATCGCCATCTAACAAAACAGTAATGGTTACAGGCTCATCCAACGACTGTAGCAGTGTCCGCGTGGCAGGCGAAATGGTATATCTTTTTTCTGCCGTAAGGTCTATCCGTCCATGCCATTGCGATGCTATCCAGTTAACAAGCACCAATCCTGCAATAACAAATATCCAGCTATACGGGGATTGCAAATTTTTTTTCATGATATAACTACCTGCTCATTAATTTTTTTCGGGTGATAAACAAAAACAAAATAATAATGCTCAGGAAATAAATCATATCCCGGCTGTCAACCGCTCCGCGGCTCAGGCTGCGGTAATGAAAATCAATACCAATCATTTCTATCACATAATCCCAACTGCCCTGCAATGATGGAATACCGCTGATAGCACCAAACCCGTTGTATAAAATAAAGCATGCAAAAGCGCTTGATAAAAAAGCCACAACCGCATTATTGGTAAAACTGCTGCAGCAAATACCAATGGCAGTAAAAGCTGCCGACAAAAAAATAAGTCCTATATAAGAACCCGTTATGCCGCCACTGTCAACACCCCCGGTTGAGAGATTTTTGATGGTTAAAACATAAATGAATGTTGGCAGCAGGGCTATGGCAACGATGATAAGACTTGCAAAATATTTTCCCCCGATGATCTGCCATTTGCTGAGTGGGCGGGTTACCAGTATTTCGTAGGTACCGGATTTAAATTCATCTGCAAAACTGCGCATCGTAATGGCAGGAATGAGCAGGAGCAATACCCACGGTGCCAGTTCAAAAAAGGAGTCCAGTGTGGCATAACCATAATCAAACAGGTTGGTGTCCGGAAACACAAACAGGAAAAGACTGCTGAGCAACAAAAAAATAATGATGGCCAAATACCCGGTTAAACTACTAAAAAACTGCCTGAGCTCTTTTTTACAAATTGCAAACATGAAATAGTTTATTCTGGATGATGGAAAGGCCTGTCTTACTAAAGTCATTCAGGCGGGCCTGCCCGACTTGAGTCATTCAGGCGGGTTCAAAAATACAATTGTGTATTGACAAGCCTGAAAATTATTAAATATGTATTCAAAATTTTTCTTAATTTTCAAATGCTGACCGTAAAGTTCAATTCCTGTGTGTTGCTAATCATCACATAAAAAATGGAATAAAATGAAAAAACACCTGTTAACCTGCATCTTTGCAGCACCAATGCTATTGTTTGCACAGCAAACTTATGTTTGGAATGTAAGTTCCGGCTCCTGGACCGAGCCGCTTAACTGGACGCCAACACGAATTACTCCCGCAACAAATGATGTTCTCGAATTTTCTTCAAATGCTACCGTTACGAATATGCCTGCAATGGAAAGTATTGGCAAACTATGGCTGCACAACAATGCCGTAGTAAATCTCAATACCACAGTTGCCAGCGTTATCAGCATCGGCCACGCAACCTTAACCGCTCCGCATTTTGCAGTGGAGACTGGCGCTGCATTAAATGTTAGCGGAAACAATATTATAGAACTTAATATTGGCAGCGGATATGCAGGAGAGGTGGGGGGAAGTATAGATTTTTTTGATGTGGCGCACCGGTTAACAGCAGCTTCAGCAAATTCGCTGTTATTTAAAAACGGGGCTACCTTCACTGCTAATACGGGGTTTGATGGAAATGCTTTTGGAACAACAAATTTGAATTCGACAGTATTTCAAAGTGGATCTCAATATATCAACAAAGCTGGAGGAAACCCATTTGGAGCCGCTGCTCCAAATGCTGTTACTATTTTTAGCCCGGGCAGTATTTACAGATACCAGAGAAATGGTGCCGGTTCATCACTTGCTGGCAGAATCTTTGGCCACTTCTATATAGATGGCAATATGAATTTTAGCGGTATTGGTTCCGCAAGGGATTGCATTATTCAAAACGATTTAAGACTGCTTTCCGGCTTTTTTGAATTTAACCCCAATACAAATGGCTCTCATACTGGTAACTTTAATATTTATGGCGATATTATATGTGAGGGCACGAGTTATATTAATATAGGCAGCGATAATATGCCCGGTGCTGTACAAATGCTCGGCACCAATCAAACCATCGGTTCCGGAGGAGGTACAGGAACGATCACCATTAAAAATCTCACCACCAATAATACCACTACCCTGTTAAACCGAAATATAACTGTAACCGGTATACTGAATATGCAACACGGTATCATACAAACATCGTCATCTGCCCTGTTAACCCTAAGCGCTACAGCCAGTCTTGAAAGCTGCACACACGATTATTCAAATTTGCCTTATCCAAATATTGGTTGCGACAATGCTTATATACAAGGCCCGGTTCAAAAACAGGGATTGAACAATAGTGATTTTGCTTTCCCGGTTGGATTGAATGGTAAGCTGCGACCCGTACTGATTCGTAATGCCTCAGGCGATTTTACCGCGGAATATAAAAGAAGCGATCCCTATCTTGATATTGGCGCTGCTGTGGGCGCAGGGATTCATCATATCAGCCACATTGAATATTGGAATATTACGGGAACGGGTACCGGAAGTGTAGAACTTACCTATTACGACCCCAACAGCGGCGGTGTAACAGATATGAATGCACTGAGAGTAGCGCGGTACACTGCAGCACAATGGACAGATATGAACGTGATTGGAATTTTAGGAACACCGGGCTCGAATGGATCCGTAACCAGCAACACATTAAATGAATTTGGCAGTTTTACCCTTGCGGGTTCAGGCGCCTATCCCAACAATCCACTGCCCATACAATTAATAGAATGGACAGCTTACCGGGATATGAATGGCGGCGTAATGCTGCAATGGAAAACATCGGATGAAATTCATTCTAAAGGCTATATAGTGGAAAGAAGCACTGATGGAACATTATTTTTTCCTGTTTCACCTCTTATTGAGGCGCAACATATCCTTGCTTTTAATTATACGCTCAGTGACAAACACCCCCCGGGCGGCAATAATTACTATCGTTTAAAGATCATTGACGCAGATGGCAGAACATATTTTTCTAATATAGTACACATTGTTTTACCGGTTCTGCCTGCTCTTATGGTATACCCTAACCCTGCCCGGGAAAAAATATTTATAAAAATATCAGCTCAAAGCAGCATTTCCACCTTAGCAGTTGTCAATATAACCGGTTCAGTTGTAAAATGGATAAATGCCAGTAACCTTACAATTGTTAGTGTGGACATTTTGAACTTATCGCCGGGGTTGTATTATATTAAAACAATGCAGGGACGATCTTCCCAGATTGTTCCATTTATTAAGTATAATCTATAATAGCCCCAAAACCAACTGCAAAAAAGGCCTTCCAAAGGGAGGCTTTTTTTTATTATCCCCGTAATCGAAGCACATTTCACCGATTTTACTTTATTTTCGGCTGACAGATGCCGTTTATGAATAAAAAGATTGCTTTATTTGGTGAATATTTACTCAGGCTTACTCCACCGCAGCAGCAAAAATTAGTTCAGTCCCATTCACTTGAAATGCATTGGGCAGGTTCCGAAGCGAACATCGCGGTTTCGCTATCCATTTTTGGAACCCCTTCTTTATACATTACCGCTTTGCCCGATAATGAACTGGCAAGGGCAGGGCTCAGCCGGTTGCATCAATATGCCGTTCAAACTCAAATCGTAAAAACAGAAGGCGCACGGGTTGGAACCTATTATTATGAAAGCGGACAGGGCGCAAGGCCAGGAAGAGTGATCTATGACAGGGAATATTCCTCATTCAGCTACCTGAAGCCCGGTCAAATAAACTGGAACGAAACCCTGAACACAGCGGGTTGGTTCCACTGGAGCGGTATTACACCCGCTTTAAACCAGGGAACGGCAGATATATGCAAAGAAGCATTAGAGGCTGCGCAACAAAAAAAACTGGTAATTTCAGCCGATTTCAATTATCGCAATACGCTTTGGCAATATGGAAAGCATTGCAGCCGGGTAATGCCTGAACTGCTGCAGTTTTGCGATGTGATACTGGCCGATGTGGATACGGCAAAACTGTATTTTGGTATTGAGCCAGATCCCGCTAATCTTGTAGAAAGCACTTTTACGCTTCTGAAAAAGGCCTTACCCAATGTAAAGCATATTGCGATGACCATGCGAAAGCAGGAAAGCGCCAACTCAAATCAATACATTGGTTATTTATGGAATGAAGGGAAAATATATGCTTCTCAACCTTACCATATACAACAGATTGCTGAACGCATTGGGGCAGGCGATGCCTTTATGGCCGGGCTGATACATTCACTTAAAATGAAAAGCAGTTTAGATGAAACCATTGAGTTCGCTACCGCCTGCGGTGTAATGAAACATAGCATTACCGGCGATTTTAATGTTGCCACCCGGGAAGAAATTGATACCGTGATACAGCAAAGTGGCAGTGGAAGAATTATCAGGTAAAATAAAATAATTATGGAACCACAACAAATAGCATCACTGGTAAAACAAACGGGTTTTATGCCCTTATTTACCCACACCGACGCGGAGGTGTGCCGCAATGTACTTAAAGCTTCTTATGATGCGGGGGTACGTTTATTTGAATTTACCAACCGCAATGCCAATTCATTCGATATCTTTATTGCGTTACGGAAATATTGCAACGATCAGTTACCCGGCATGATACTGGGCATAGGCACTATAAAAAACGCACAACAGGCAGAGCAATTTATTCATGCGGGCGCCGATTTCCTGATTTCTCCACTGATACTTGAAGAAATACAACATGTAGCTGCAAGGCATAAAAAATTATGGATACCAGGGTGTGCCACAGCTTCAGAAATTGGATTGGCCGAATATTGGGGAATAGACACTGTAAAAATATTTCCTGCCAGACAATTGGGAGGCCCGGCTTTTATTAAAGCAGTAAAAGCTGTTTTCCCAGCCATGCGCTTCATGGTTACCGGCGGTGTTGAACCCACCGCAGAAGACATCAGCAACTGGTTTAAAGGTGGCGCCACTGCTGTGGGCATTGGATCACAACTTTTCCCGGCAGACTGGCTGGCAAACAATCAATATGCATTGGTGACCGATCATATAAAAAAAATCATTCATTATATTGAAAAGTCCAGGGTATAAATGCCGATGCTGATTATTGAAGAGCCACTGTTGCCCATTTTTACAATTGTTTAATATGCCAATATGAAAAGTTTTCTGAACGAAGATTTTTTGCTGCAAAGTTCCACCGCACAGCAACTCTATCATGAGTACGCCGCTTCAATGCCCATTATAGATTACCACAATCATTTACCGCCAGATCAGATAGCGGACAATAAACAATTCAATAACATTACCGAAGTATGGCTGAAAGGCGACCATTACAAATGGAGAGCCATGCGAAGCAACGGTGTTGATGAAAACAATATTACGGGTAACGCCGATGATTATACTAAGTTTAAAGTATGGGCCGCAACAGTGCCTTATACCATGCGTAACCCGCTGTATCACTGGACCCACCTTGAACTGCGGAACCCATTTGGCATAACAGAAATATTAAATGAATCATCCGCAGAACGCATATATAAACAATGCAATGAACAATTGACGGGCTTACCGGTACACGCCCTGCTGAAATACTTTTCCGTAGAAGCTCTCTGCACCACAGATGACCCTTCAGACGACCTGCACTACCACCTGCAAATAAAACAAAGCGGTCTGAACATTAGAGTACTACCCGCGTTCCGCCCTGATAAATCAATGGCGGTTGAAGATCCCAAAACCTATAACAGTTATATAGATATTTTAGCAGCCGCTGCTGATATTCCTATCAATACCTACCAGCATTTATTAGATGCATTAAAAAAACGTCACGATTTTTTTCATAACTCGGGTTGCCGCATTTCCGACCACGGACTGGAAACCATGTATGCCAATGATTTTACAATGGCCCAACTGGAAGAAAGTTTTAAAAGGATCAGGAATGGCAAGACCTTGCAGAATGATGAAGTGCAACAGCTTAAATCGGCCACGCTTTATTTTATATGCCAGTGGAATGCAGAAAAAAAATGGGCGCAGCAATTTCATATCGGCGCTTTGCGCAACAACAATACCAGGCTGCTGCAACGGTTAGGTGCAGACGCAGGTGTAGACTCCATAGGCGACTGGAGTATAGCGCAACCCATGTCGGCTTTTTTTGACCGGTTAGACAAAGAAGATAAACTGGCAAAAACCATTATCTATAATAATAATCCGGCGCATAACGCAGTATACGCAACAATGACCGGCAACTTCCAGGATGGCAGTACACCGGGCAAAATACAATTTGGATCGGGCTGGTGGTTTCTTGATCAGAAAGATGGAATGGAAGAACAAATGAATGTGCTGAGCAATATGGGATTACTGAGCCGGTTTATAGGTATGACAACCGATTCACGCAGCTTTCTTTCATGGCCGCGGCACGAATATTTCCGCCGTATTCTTTGTAACCTGATAGGCAATGATGTGGAAAATGGATTGCTGCCCCGTGATATAGAATGGCTGGGGAAAATGGTACAAAACATTTCTTATTATAACGCAAAGCAATATTTTAACCTGTAGTTTAACGATCGCAAAACCATATAACATACAATGACACAACCATTACCCAACCTGCAGCAAGCTGTACATGATGTATCCAATCCAAAAGGCGCAGGCAGATACCGCTGGCGCATAGTAGCACTACTGTTTTTTGCCACTACCGTAAATTATATTGACAGACAAGTGCTGTCATTTGTAATCGCGGATGATGTATTTAAACGCCAGATGCTTGGCTTGCAGGCGGGGAGCATATTTACGCAGCAAAATAATGAAGATTACAATATAATCGTAAGCATGATTGATGCGGCCTTCAAGATAGCTTATGCCCTGGGCTTTTTGCTTATGGGATGGCTCATTGACAAAATAGGCACCAAAAAAGGATATTCACTGGGAATTTTTGTTTGGAGCATAGCAGGACTGGTAACGGGGTTGGTGCATACAGTAATGGGCGTAAAGATTGTAAGATTTGTGTTAGGACTGGGTGAATCTGCTAATTTTCCAGCGGCCATTAAAACCGTTGCAGAATGGTTTCCCAAAAAGGAACGATCACATGCATCGGGAATATTTAATGCCGGAACAAACGTAGGCATCATCGTTACAGCCCTCGCTGTACCTTATATTATCCATCACTGGGGTTGGCGAACTGCTTTTATTATCACCGGTATCTTAGGTTTTATTCTGCTGATCGTATGGCGTTTAACCTATAGCAGGCCAGAAGAAAACAAGAAACTTTCTGCAAGAGAGCTCAGTTACATCAACAGCGATAATGAACCTGTAACAAACAAAAAACTCCCCTGGAGACAGTTATTGGGTTACAGGCAAACCTGGGTGTTTATAACCGGAAAGTTTCTGGCCGATCCTATCTGGTGGTTTTATCTTACATGGTTACCAAAATATTTTGTCGACAATACCGGTGGCGATCACGAGTTCAGCATCAGCGCATTGGGTATTCCTTTCCTGATCATTTATTCTGTTTCCGATGTGGGGAGTATTTTCTTTGGTTGGCTAGCCAGCCGCTTCATGCACAGGGGCTGGTCGGAAAACAAGGCCCGCAAAACCACTATGCTTATCTGTGCTTTATGTGTGCTTCCTATAGCATTGGCCGCACAAACCCATAGCATGTACTTGGTAATAGGATTAATAGCTTTGGCAACTGCAGCACATCAGGGCTGGTCGGCTAATATGTATGCCATTGCCGGTAACTTATTTCCCAGAAATGTGGTAGCTTCTGTAACTGGTATTGGCGGAATGGCGGGTGCTCTTGGTGGTGTTCTTTTAGCCTTCATTACAGGCTACCTGATCAACTGGTTTGGATATGCTTCGATGTTTATTATAGCCAGCGGCGCCTACATTGTAGCGCTGCTTATTATACATCTTATTTTACCAAAGTTGAAGCCGGTAGATTTATAATAATTGAGCTGTTACAGGTTCCCTTTCTTAAGCTCACCAACGGCATGATGCACTGCCCTGGCGGTTAAAGCCATGTATAAAATGGAGGGACTTTGATTGCCGGTGCTGGTCATGCAGGCGCCGTCTGTTACAAAAACATTTTTACAGGAATGCAACTGGTTCCATTTATTCAATAAAGATGTTTGCGGATCATTGCCCATCCTGCACCCTCCCATTTCATGAATATCCAGCCCGGGAGCTTGTTTGGTATCATTTTGCCGGATATTTTTTACCCCGGCTTTGTCCAGCATTGCAGTACTCTCCGTTAAAAAATCCTTTATCATTTTTTCATCATTATCATCATAACCAACGGAAGTTACCAGCAATGGTATGCCCCACTGATCTTTTTGTTCTGTACTTAAACGTACATGATTTTTTTCTTTGGGAATGGTTTCACCCTGCATATACATATATACCTTCCAGCCACCGGGTTCTGTAAGCGCCTGCTTGTACGCTGCGCCAATCGTTTCTTTCGCTAAACTTTCATCAGTTCTTGTACGATAGGATCCCATAAATGTAGTAAAACCTCCCACATAATCAGTATCCTGTTTATGCAGGTTCCTGTAATTGGCCAGTATAGGTTCTGTAGGATTACGCCCGTAATAATATTTATCTTCAAAACCATCCATTTCTCCATTTACAGAAGCACGATAATTATGAAAGCAAACGTATTTTCCCAGCAAGCCGCTGTCATTTCCCAACCCATTGGGGAAGCGGGATGAAGTAGAGTTCAGCAAAATCAAATTGCTGTTTAAGGCGGAAGCGTTTACAAAAATGATTTTGGCAAAATAATCTGTTGCTTTCCCGCTGTGGGCGTCAATTACGCGTACACCTTTTGCCCTTCCTTTTTGCTCATCATATATAACAGATTCCACCACCGAATCGGGCTGAACCGTTAAGTTACCCGTTTTTTTGGCCCAGGGTAAAGTGGCAGACACAGAACTGAAGTACCCGCCAAACGGGCATCCGCGCATACATAAATTCCGGGCCTGGCATCTACCCCTGCCCTGCTGCACGTGCACTTCCCGGGGCTGGGTTAACTGCGCCCACCGGGCCTGCACTAAAAACCTGTTTTTATAATGGGTTTTTATTTTTTGCTGAATAGTTTGTTCTACACAATTCAAATCAAAAGGAGGAAGAAATTCGCCGTCGGGCATAGCTTCAATACCATCTTTGTTACCGCAAACTCCGGCAAACAACTCAACATGTGAGTACCAGGGCGCTATATCGTCATAACCAATCGGCCATTCCAAGCCATAGCCATAACGACCGGGAGCAGTAAATTCAAATTTGCTCCAGCGCTGGCATGCCCTTCCCCATGTGAGGGATTTTCCTCCTACCTGGTAACCCCGTATCCAGTCAAAAGGTTTTTCCTGTACATAAGGATGATCTTTATCCTTAATAAAAAAATGAGCTGTTTCTTCACTGAAACCGGCAGCTTTGCTGATTAATGGATTTTCTTTCAGGTATGCTTTTGTTACATCGCCACGGTGCTCAAATTCCCAGGGATCTTTAAAAGCGGTAGGATAGTCCTTTATATGTTCAACATTTCTTCCCCGTTCTAAAACCAATGTCTTCAATCCCTGGTCACACAGCTCCTTTGCCGCCCATCCCCCGCTGATACCCGAACCAATAACAATAGCATCGTACGTGTTTTGTTGTATGCCCCTGGCATTGATATTTACCTGTGATGAGTCCTGTGGCATGCGGTAATCATTGAGTTTTGAAAAAATACTTAAAAAGAATGGTACATCAAAAGTAGAATAATTGAAGCGGTATCAGTTCAGCATTAGGAACAAACAACCAAACAGTAACAAAAGAGGTAATAAATAAAAAAAACGCCATCCGGGAGGCAGCGCTTTCATCTCGTTTATTTAAAATTTACAATTAATTTTCTTCAAATCGTATTTCCTGCAGCACTTGTTTTTGGGAGCGGGTTATCATAAAAATGGTAGTCCTGAATTGACCATATTTTGTTTGCAGGTTACCGATACAAAATTCGGAGCCGCTGTTTGATCCTTTATGAACAATGCGAAATGCTTCAACACCATAGGAATGGAAAAAATCTTTCAGTATAATTTCGGCCTGCCTGCGGCTGTAAGAGCTGCTTTTGTCATGCAGCGTAATTTCAACCATGTTATCAAAATAATGTGAAAGCTGGTTGGCATTGCCGGTGTTCATGGCCGTAACTACATCCTCTATTGAATAGGAATAAGGGGAACCGGAGTAATTAAACGACAGTCCGCCTATCATTACTACAGACAAAAGGATTTTAAGAAAATAGTTTTTCATGAACAAAAGAATTCACTGCCCAATACTCCAAAAATGTGCCAGATTAAGCCTTGAATTTAAAACCAATCATAAATGTGAATAAATATATGGTAAAACAAACTTATGTTTTTATAAAATATTGTGTTTCCCTTCAATTAAATAGCATGCAAAGCTGTAATATAATTTCAATGTCTTCAGG